>NZ_JBFULT010000153.1:0-13562 GCF_054049755.1 Bradyrhizobium sp. P5_C11_2 | reverse complement strand
TGGCCGCTCGCGTGGCGGCTATGGCACCAAGGCTTGCGTRATCGCCGACGGGCAGGGCCGCGCCATCGCCTTCCGGCTGGCATCGGGACAGGCGCACGAACTGCCCCATGCGGTTCCATTGCTCGACCAACTGCCAGGCGTGCCCAAGTGGGTCGTCGGAGACCGCGGCTACACCRGTCACGCCTTCCGCGAGCACATCTGGAACATGGGTGCGCGCCCCGCGATCCCGCCTCAGCRCCACGAGACCCCCGTCGCCTGCCCGGACTGGATCTACAACAATCGCAATCAGGTCGAGCGCCTCTGGGCGAGGCTCAAGGAATRGCGTGCCATCGCAACCCGCTACGAGAAAACCGCCACAAGCTTCATGGGTGTCCTGTCCCTCGCCGCAGCCCTCGACTGGCTCAAGCGATGACACGCCCTAGACGGCACTTGGCCGCAACCCACGCTTCGGGTGCCATGCCCTGCTGCTTCGGCAGCCTGCGGATTAGCTTCCGGGCGGCTCGTCCATCTGGTTTTGCCGGGACCAGCCCGTCCGGCATCTCGCCTCGGCATAGACAACTCGCACACGTACATCTGCCGGCCAGCAACTTGGACGAACACCTCATTCACATCGATGCGGGCGCTTGCTTCAATGACCTCTTCAGGCTCGCCGCCAACGACTGCAGCGGTCATCCCGTCCATTCTATGCTCAACCAACGTCGGAGCGTCTAATTTCAGCTCCTCAATTAGCCTAGCAACATTGCTTGTCAGATTACTATACGGGAAGCACTCGCTGGAAGTGCTGCAATGAGTCTCAAGTCGCTGCGAACGGGCTAATTTTTGCTGCAGTCGCTATCAAAAAACGGGTTTGTCACGGGCCCGGTACCTTGCGCACTGAGCGTGCCTCGTCAGGGCGCCTGAAGAGCTCTGAGTCGGTTCCGGCAGCAAGGACGCGTATCCATTCGTCGGTGGCATAATCCCGGAGAAGCGGAAGTGACGCCTTCAGCTCGGACAGGCGGCGCGTCAGCGAGTGACCGTTGTGGATTGATGCCCGCGGGCATGCGGAATCGGACTATTTCGGGAACCGCGCCTGCAAAGAACTGTCGATTAGGCGGAATTGGGTGCGACGGTTGTTCAGGGTCTCACGACGCCCGTTCGGGACCAGGTCAGGCGTTCCTGACAGGAACGTATCATTCTCGCCGTGATTGCTGCGGCCGGGCTTCTCGCGCTCCGCTGGATCGCCGCGATCCTGTGCGCAGCTTGGCAGATTGTGACTGCACACTCCGGAATGGGCGCAACGCGATGAGCGCCGAACCCGTTCTTACGCGGCGTCCAAATCATTCCAGCTCAAGGCGAAGCTGAATTCCCGCCGGAAGTGGTACACGCCCGATTTCCGCGTAGCGGCTTCGGCGTCATCTAAATCGAAACCGAGCAGTTTTTCGACCGGGATATTGAGAATTCGGGACAGCTCCCAACTCACACCATCCAGAAAACCGGGGATCGGTTGATCCTGCCGAACGGCACAGAACTCGTTGGTCCGGTCAACTCTGGAGAAGACATAAAATATTTTGCGCGCGCACATAGTACGCCCCCTATCGACGCGATGAAATCTGTATCTTCTGCATCGCTGTCAATAGACCAGATTCGCCGACAACGGTCAAGCTTTTGCCACCTTGCCGCCCGGTCCCTGCCTTAATGCTCGCATTCAAATCGGGCAGTAATTCGAAGCGGTATCGATATAGCGATGCGGTGCTTGTCGTTGGGCTTCATGGCAGCTCCCTGATCGCGCGGTGAGGAAACCGCGAAACGCTTATCGGCTTCTCAGTCCGGGTCGAAGGTCGGCGACGCCAGCATATTACGCTGCGCGATCGTGCGCTCCCACAACACGAGGTTTACGCACTTTCGCCCGTAGTGCCAGCTCAGCCTGAACGGGCAACCTCGAGGCCTCTTGGAAACGCCTTTGCCTTACTTTGAGGGCCACCTGAGTCAATATCAGCTTTTCCGCTTGATTTACTCTTCCCCGGGCTCGCCGAGATCTCTCGAAGGACACTCTGAACGCATCGTATCCACAGAGCTCGATGAATCTTGCTATATCAAACCCAATTGCCTCGCTGATCAAATCACGGTTGCTGCACGGCCCGTTCTTGAAGCAAAGCATCGAGCCCTCCCAAGCGCGCCATCTCCGTCTTTCTATGATAACGTGTGTGATGAAAAAACGTCACAGATCGATGTACTGCTAAGATGTTCGTCGCGCAGCCGGGAGGATTTTCGCATGCCGGGCCACTCGATCCACGTCAAGCTAGACGGCAGAACCTACTCAGGCACGTTCAAGGTTGACCGAAAACTCATGAAGGTCACGACGATTTATGGAWAAAGACCGCTCCTGTAGACAAGGCGCAACACACGGTACTTGCACCGAGATTTTGGGAAGAGCTTATACTGCTGGAAAAGGCACGGAAGAGCTCCACCTTGTAATCGGTGTCGCGGGTCGCTTTATTAGGCAATATGCGAGTCGGTGCAGGCCGCGGCGCCGCTATTGTTCGTCCGAAACCCTGTGTCTGCAAACGGGTTCGGTAAGGCCTCGGATAGGAAGTGCGCGGCGAACGTGACGAGATAATGCAATCAGATCCGCCAATTGATTAGCTTTTATTGGTAGAAAGTCGTTAATCAGGTTCACTGATTAGCCTTCAGAGGCCGCCAGTTAGACTCGATCAGCTGTAAATCTGATGCCGGTGTAGGCGATCTCCGAATCTGCACTTGAGCCATCGCGCCCCCTGGGTTTCGGTGGTCGTTGGCCAAGCGATCGAGCATAGCTAGAACGACGAACGTGGCCAAGAGCAGGTAGGTAATCCAGAGCACGGCTCTGACGTGCTCGGCATGTTGCTCTAGATGCACGATCAGGATGGCGCCGGCCGTGAACATAGCCGCCATCGCTATAGGCATGATCAGAGGGGCAGACATCGTTCTATCCCGAACCGCCAGCATAGCGAGCGCCTGAGCGATTGTGCGGTGCCGCCAGGCCGGTCGCTTGATGCGACGGGTCGCCTCAAACCATCCGTTTGTCGATCCCACGGCCGGACCGGGCGTGCTGACGCCTTTGCCACCTATCGGCGAAAGCCTCGGCCGCCGTGGAAGCCTCGGCCGCCATGGAAGCCGCCGCTTCTGTAGACGCCGACGCGTCGCCCGCCGTAGACTCCGCCGCGGCGATATCCATAGGCTCCTGCGCGGTACCCATAAACGCCCCGGTAGCCGTAGACACCACGCCCACCATAGTAGCCCCCATAACCGTTCCGACGGCAGCCGCCATACGGTCCGCGGTGAAAGCCGATGCCGCAGCCCCCGGCCGCCTCGGCCACGCTGACGCCGAACCGCCCCTTCTCCAGTGCGCCCAGGCTAAGCCAACTCCCAAGGAACAGAGCGACAAACACCAACAGCCTTATGCGTCGCATCTCGTGCACTCCACTGTGATCCAAAGCACGCCAAAAAGTGTTAACGCCGCAACGAACGACATCGTGGTCCAGTGTGGATACTATATGCACACGCTGCTTGATTAATCGGGACAGCGGTAAACGCTTGTTGCCGAAATATCCGCTTGAGCTCGGCAGTTCACGACGAGCTTGAACCGGACGACAATCGCTGAACTGGCGCGGTCCAGGACATCAGTAAGGGTAGGCGGCGATAGCTTGGTGCTGGTGCTTGCCTCAACAAGGCCAGAAGGAGCCAGCGCAGCGCTCCAGCCGTTGTCGGAGCCAACGCCTGGGCGTCGGATACAGCTTCTTTCTCAACCCACTCGCGCAATACCACTATGAGCTCTTGTAGTGAGTTCCTTGCCGGCTTTGGGCTTTTGGGCCGACCGCGCGCAAGCACAGACGCCGGCGTTCCGAGAATGGGCCACACAAATGCACTTAGTGAGCTCTGCCGCTTCGGCCCTGCCCCATAGCTTATGTCAATGGCCGTGTCTCGCCGGATCAAGCAGCGCACGCAGGAAGTGCGAAGATGGGATGGCGGGGCCTTCAGGCCAGCGACGAGGTGAGGGAGATGATGATGCCGTATCTGAGACTTACAGGACTCTCTGTCGCTGCGGCGCTTGTGCTCGGTCTGGGAAGCGGGCCGCAGGCTGCCCCGCTCAGCAACTCACATTCCGCGATTGAGGCGGCCGGAGCTGCCTCTGACTTGGTGATCAAGACCGGGACCGTGGGAATGGATCGTCGGGGAGATCGCCGGACGGATCGGCACGACCGCAGGAACGACCGGCGCCGCTGATACGAGCAGCTGAACTGACCGACCTTGTCGCCGTCTGGGATCGGCGAACGTGCTCTCAGGAGCAGTTCGCGCTCGGACGCCGTCGCGTCTCGTGGTGAGGCGCGACAGGACCGACGGAGTAACGCGCTGACGCCGCCAAGTGTCATCGCTGCAGCCGTCGCAATGATGAGTTCCGGCCTCACGACGGCTGAAGGTTTGCAGAAGTCGGGAGCTTGCTGAGATCGTTGATCCTGCGTGTCTCCGCACCACGGATCTGCCCAGAATGTTCGTAGCCCACCGATTAAGCCGGTCCAGTTCGTTCTCTGGGCAGAGGAGCCAAGCATGGACATCCGCAAGTGCAGCGCCGAGGCGATCGGCACTTTCTGGCTCACTTTTGCCGGCTGCGGCAGTGCCGTCATCGCCGCCGGGTTCCCGCAGGTCGGAATCGGCCTGCTTGGGGTCTCCGCCGCCTTCGGCCTGACCGTGGTCACCATGGCCTACGCCATCGGCCACATCTCGGGGTGTCACCTCAACCCAGCAGTCACCATCAGGCTTGCGGCGGGCGGGCGCTTCCCGACCCGCGACATCGCTCCGTACGTGGTTTCACAGGTCATCGGCGGCGCGGCTGCCGCGGCGCTGCTCTACGCCATCGCGAGCGGCTCGCCGGAGTTCGACCTTGCGAAGGGCTTTGCCGCCAATGGCTACGGCGAGCACTCGCCGGGCCACTACGGACTGCTTTCGTGCCTCTTGGTCGAGGTGGTGCTCACGATGATGTTCCTCTTCGTCATCATGGGGGCGACGCACGGCAAGGCGCCGGTCGGCTTCGCGCCTCTGGCCATCGGGCTTTGCCTGACGCTCGTTCACCTCGTCGGCATTCCGGTGACGAACCTGTCGGTCAACCCGGCGCGCAGCACGGGGCCGGCCCTGTTCGCCGGCAGTTGGGCGATAGCACAGCTCTGGCTGTTCTGGGTTGCCCCGATGGTCGGTGGCGCGCTGGGCGGAATGCTCTACCGCTGGCTAAGCGAGCAACCCGCGGCTCAGATTACCGGCATAGCACCGGCCGCCCCGGCAGAGTGAGCCTTCCTATTGACGGCTCCGAAACTGCAGTTCGTCCGGCCCTCACGCTCTCCACAGCTTGGCTGCATAGCGGGCTGAGGGCCTCAACGCCGCGCGCTCAAGAGAGGACATGATGAGAGGCGGACCTCTTCCGGGAATGCCCGGAGATCAAACCCTCAATGGGCCACGCTGACCTTTCTCATCGACTTCTGATCGCGCTTATAATTCGAAATAGCGGCCGAACAGCCGAGCGATAGTTGATTGACGTTGACCCGGAAGCACACTTCGATCTCGGGTCCGCCTGGGGAAATAAGACTACATTGAGCCACGTAGTCGCCGGTGCAGCTCTGTTAGAGAGCCTCACGAACAGGTGACTGTTGGCCGAGTGCTGCGGCTGGAAACATGCCAACAGCCAGCATAAAATGGGTACCTAGCATTCTCATATCTATCTCCCTAATTGTAAAACCAAACCGTAAGAAGATGATAAAGCACAGGGCGCAGAAAATCACCTCGGCAGCAAGTGAGGCGAAACCGTTCCAGACACACTTTCGATTGACTCCGCTTTTGCTCTAAATAATATAAGGTGTAAATTTTGGGATGATTCAGGATCTTTTATACAAACGCATATAAAATGACAGCTATAATGCCCCGTTATTTTGAATTAGAATCAAAACTCCGGTTCGAGCGATTGTGCCAGTGCATTGGCTGACGGGGCCTTCGCCCGAGCCGGGCCTATTTTGCGTCTATATTCTTGTTTGGCCCCATGCTCGTGAAGCTGCGGTTGCCCGATCGCCGAAGGGCAGTCGTTACAGTCTTGCACACGATGGCAACGATCCTCACGGACCAGCCCTCCACGGGATGAAACGCCTTCCTCCTCAGGTGCATGCAACTGGGGGCGGCACTGAACTCGGGAACAGTTTTACCGATCTTGAAGCGGTGATTATAGCGCGTGCGAAGGTCGTTTCGGGCGTGCCCAGATGAACCGCCCCGAGATTTTCGGAGGCTCCAACTCTTGAGAGACTGGAGCCATGACGAAGCATACTCCACCCTTTTCCCCTGAGGTTCGCGAGCGGGCGGTCCGGCTGGTTCGGGAGCACGAGAGCGAGCACGGCTCGCAATGGGCTGCGATCCAGTCGATCGCGGCCAAGATCGGTTGCTCGGGCGAAACGCTGCGCAATTGGGTGCGCCAGGCCGAACGCGATCGAGGGGGGGGCGAGCTGGACCAACGAGCGACGAGCGCGAGCGGATCAAGGCGCTGGAGCGGGAGGTGCGCGAGCTCCGGCAAGCCAACGAGATCCTGAGGAAGGCGTCGGCGTATTTTGCCCAGGCGGAGCTCGACCGCCGGTTCCGGTCATGATTGCCTTCATCGCCGATCACCGGGAGACCTACGGGGTCGAGCCGATCTGCAGGGTGCTGCCGATCGCCCCGTCGACCTACCACGCCCATGCCGCACGGCGGGCTGATCCCGGCAGGCTGCCGGCTCGGGCCAAGCGCGATGCGATGCTGATGGTCGAGATCCGGCGCGTGCACGCGGCCAACTTCGGCGTCTACGGGGTCCGGAAGGTCTGGCGCCAACTCGCCCGCGAGGGGATCGCGGTGGCGCGCTGCACGGTCGCCCGGCTGATGCGAGCGATGGGCCTGGCCGGTGTCGTCCGAGGGCGCAGGGTCCGCACCACCGCTCCCGATCCAGCCGCGACCTGCCCGCTTGACCGGGTCAATCGGCAGTTCAAGGCCGAGTGCCCGAACCGGCTATGGGTCGCCGACTTCACCTACGTGGCGACCTGGGTCGGGTTCGTCTACGTGGCCTTCGTCATCGACGCCTTCGCCCGCCGGATCGTCGGCTGGCGGGTGTCGTCCTCGGCTCGGGCGGACTTCGTGCTCGATGCCTTGGAGCAGGCCCTTCACGAGCGCTGCCCCTTCGCTGGCAGTGGCCTCGTCTGCCACTCCAACCGCGGCTCGCAATACGTCAGCATCCGCTACACCGAACGCCTCACTGAGGCCGGCATCGAACCGTCCGTCGGCAGCGTCGGCGACTCGTACGATAACGCCCTCGCCGAGACGATCATCGGCCTGTTCAAGACCGAGGTGATCCACCGGCGTGGGCCGTGGCGCTCCTTCGAGGCCGTCGAGTACGCCACGCTCGAATGGGTGGACTGGTTCAATCACCGTCGGCTGCTCGAACCGATCGGCCACATCCCTCCAGCCGAGGCGGAAGCGCGCTATTATACCCAGGCCGAGGTCCAAGCCTTGGCCGCATGACCCAAACCAAACGGCCTCCGGGAAACCCGGCGCGGTTCAAGAAGCGCAAGAACGAGAGCGTACCGGAGCAGGGCAAAGACCCTAAGTTGTGGCACGATCAGAGTGTCGCGCATCGCCCTCTCCCGGTCCCCAAAACAGCGACCACATGAGCGAGTCTGCTGTCCCGCCCGATCATTCGCCGGATGCGATGGACCGGCACAGCTCTTCCTACAATGCCATCCTTTCGGTGCCCGCTGCCAAGTCTCGTCAAACCCAGGCCTTCAGCGTGAGATCACACGGACAACTCTGCGCGAGTCAAGATCGATGACGACCGCCTGGTCATCAGGAGATATGTAGTAGCCGTAATATCCATCCGGGTTTAGCCCCGCGAGCGAAACATTTTGAAATGAACCCAACCCCAGCCAGCCCGGGATCACGCTGCCGCGCCCGACTCGCACACCGCTCGCTTCGGTGTAGTGAGGTCCCGCATCAAACAGCGTTTGGATCGTCCCGCTCTCGTCACCCTGCATGAGAACGCCGTGATCGGCGAGATGCGGATTGACACGCAGCACCAGCGGTTCAGCAAGAGCCAGCGAGCCAGTCAGGAGACTCGCCGCCGCAACTCCGGCTCCGGTGAGCAGGCCTGTTGCGCGAGTTCGCATGGTAGACATGGTTTTCTCCCCGGATAAGCGGTAGGCGAACGCCGCGATAGGCGCTCTGATGTAGTAGAATCATCAGGCCCCCGGTGCTTGATCCTTCGGGACGTGCCGAGAACTTTCAAATAAAAATATTTAGATAAATTCAACCTCCATCCGCCTGGCGCGGAGCCTCTAGAGGGTAATCGCAGAGGATCCAGTCTTCGGGGCGACCAGACGCTCTGTTTTCGACGGCGCGCATCACCTTGAAAGCTCACATGGCATGTGCAATGAGTATCGGCAGGTATTCGACCATGGTTTCGCCCCAGTGCGGGCGAAGAATGGCAATGATCATGGGTGATTCTCCTATCTTCGAAGTCCGGATTACGACCTGCGAGACGGGCAGCATTCTGCACGCGCCGACTGAACGCGAGGTGGCGACGAAGGCGGAAACTCTTGTCCGCAGGGTTCATGCACGCGGCGAGCTGATCGGCTTCAGCATCAAAGGACCAAGCGCGGCCGGTATAGGCCGGATCAAGGCGTACCTTGAGGGTGTCTTGGTCGAGGTTGCACAAGCGAGCACCTGACTCAATTCGTCTGCGGTCAAGAAGCCTCACATCGTGGGCCCTGTGCAGCTCGTCGGATCAAGCAGGCTGTCCGGTTCAGCGTTTAGTATGACCGAAATTGAAGGAATGATGCTGCGCGGGCCTCGCATCGTCTGTTGGAGTGTACACCAGCACGCCGGCCACGGGCCGGCGATCGCTTCGACTTGGCAGGATGCGCTCGTCAGACAAGATGGGAGCGAACAATGGCCCTGGTGCTTCGATCCATCTAAATCGCAAGGGCGAGCCGCGTGCGGGAGGCAGCAAAGCGGGAGGCACGCGCTAAGCCGCTAGCGAGCATCGTCACGGACGGCGGTCGTTACCGGACCATCGGCAGTCTTCAGCCTCTGGCYGTGGCTATGATTGCCGCGTTGGTGACGTCGGCGCTGCTCTGGCTGGCCCTCTGAGGCCTGAACGAGCGGCGGAGATAAGGCGGTGGATGCCAGAGCCGCAGATGCTTCGACCGATCTCTGCGCCGCCCCTTTCACGCCAGGACCGCTGTCGTGGGGAGCCACATTCAGCGAGATTGCGTTCCGTCAAATGATTAGCTCTTCCACGCCAAACGCCAATCGCTCCTGGACCCAGCAGCACCCGAGCCGACGCATCAGTGCTGTGCCTCCACCTCACTTCCGTTGATGCTGGTAGGGCTACAAACGGCCGGTACCTCGCCGTCGAAGACGGTCTTGATCACCTGAGCCACGCTGGCGCCCACCTCTGGGGCGGATCGACTTCGGCCGCCGAGTGGCCTCGGGCAGCACGGTATCGTGGTCCAGAAGATTGATACGCTCCCGTTCGTGCAGCACGAGCGCGTTCATTACCAGGGCCGCCAGTGACTGATCGGCCAATGCCCCGGGTTCCTTCACGGTCTCTGCGGAATTGTTCGCTTGCATCAGGACCAGCTCGGTCAGCTGCTCGGGGGTGAAGGGATCGTCGGTGGTGTCGCTCATGCCCAGCCAGGATAGCTACAGCGCCAGTTCCTCAAATCCGGCAATCTGCACCTGCAGCTGATCCTCCGTTGACCAGCCGCACAATCGCATAGGCTATTATCGCAACACGGTGCCGCCGGGTTCCCGCGGATTACCGAACTGACAGTCGGCTTTGGCGAAGAACTCGCCTTACGGCCCTCAGTGAACCAGTTTAGGGCCCGGCGGRTTAGGCGGCAGATCTTTACCCTGCGGTTCGGTGTCCTTCGACCGGTTCTCCAGCCTCCAGACGCTCGGGGCCTTGCCCGACCAGCGCCGGAACGCGTGCGTGAAGGCTGCGGGTTCGGAGAAGTGCAGGGCCTCTGAGATCTGCGTCAAGCTCAAGCCGGTGTCGACCAGCAGCCGCTGTGCCACCCGTAACTGCGTTTCATCGGCGAGCTGCTTGAAGCTCGTGCCCTCCGCCCGCAACCGGCGGGCCATGGTGCGGCGGTTCGTCATTTTCTGGTGCGCCACCCGGTCAGCCGTGCAGCGCTGCCGTGTGATAGCGGTCTGAAGGTAGCAGCGCAGCTCGTCCGTCAACGTGTAGGGCTGATCGACCCCGGTTTGGCGGATCCGCTCCTCGAGGTCTCGGCGGGCAACCGGATCCGCGCCCGCGATCGGCTGCTCCAGGAGTTCGGCCGGGAACACCAGGGCAGCCACCTCCTCGTCAAACCGGAGCGGCGCGCGGAAGAAGACGCTGTAGGGCCGCCTGTCTCGCGGGGCGGAGCGCGGCAGCAATACCTCAAAAGGAGTCCAGCCGGACCCGCACAGCCCCCGCAGCACGTTGGTCATCGTGGCGAGCGCGCGCTCGGAATGGGGGGCCGCTACCTCGGGCCTCGGATCGTAGGGTGAGTGGCTGAGGACCGACACGCCGTGGCAAGTGCCGAGCCCGACCACCGCGCCCCAGTTCCGCTTGCCCACTTGCTCTTCGAGCGCTCGCAGGGCGTCCCCGACCGTGTCCGAGTTGCGCATCAGCAGTCCGATCGGCCCGAGCGAGGCCAGGGTGTTCCGCTGACCGACGAGGAGGCCGAGATGGCGACAGCCGGTGCGCTCGGCTCCGAGGGCAATCAGGCGGCCGAACGCGGCGTAGGAGACAAGGGGGTTACCGCCGTCGAAGAGAGCCGGATCGAGACCGATCTCGGCCACAAGGGCGTCGGCATTTGCGCCGAATTCGACGAGGACAGCGTAGAGCGCTCGTGCGACCTCGGGATGGATGAAACCGACAGGCTGCGTTTCAGGCCAGCGGGAAGTTCCGGCTGCGGGGGACGGATCCGAGCGGCCGTTCGTGTGTGGCGCGATAGGGTATGCCATGGCGTGGGTCCCCTTGATTCCGGATCCGCTTGATCCCGATAACCTAGGTTATTCCTGCGACCATGGTTGATCCGTCCTCTTCGATCAAGTTTTGTATTTAGAAACGCATTGACATAAATCTGCTGTCGTTACTTTTTCAAAATCGGATTGCGCAATATCCTTCATTTAATATTGTATTCGAGGCACGCCGCCCATCCAGATGACCCAAACCTCCCGCGGAATCGCTTAAATGCGAGCTTCTCTTTCGGCTCGTTCGATGACGGAGGGCGGCGCCTTTTTATCGTTCAGCGGCTCGACTCAGTAGTGCCGGTCCATTCTCCGGTGGTGCCGATAGTCCCGTCGGTCCATTCTCCGGTCGTGGCGCGCCATCCGACGGTCGTGCCGACGCATCATTCCCATGGTCTGCACCTTAATTATTGGCCCGTCCGCGATCCCGAACGCGCCAATCGCTGACTGAGAACCCATCAGCGGGGCCGCACTTGCTCCGCCACTCAGTCCGAGCGCAAGAGCTGCAGCGATGGACAGCCCCGCAAGTCCCAGCTTCGGCATCGTCATCTCCTGACTTTGTCACAGGCCCGAGAACAGGCTCTGCCGTTACCTTCTAGCTGTAATGACGAGCGGTGCTTGATCGGACGAGACACGGCTATCGGACGCGCAGTGGCAGATGGCCATTCGTAGCGGACGTGCAGGTGGCCGGCACGAAGCGCGTCATTTGCAACCTGACATCGCCGAGAGCCACTTGCGTGTGAGGGCGCGTGCGGTGAAACGATCGACCGGGGGTTCCATCGATGCGACCGGCTACTTGCAGGATCGGTCGGAAATTTGGCAAGCTTTAATCGCTCTGGCCATCAACGTTCACACGACGGTCGACCTGGCGTCAGCAGCGAACATCTTGCAGGACCGATTGCGGGACTCGATCAATATCTCGACGTAGAGCCCGCACGCTGATGTTTGACGGAAGGTCAAGCGGACAGACTGCGGGCCGCCCCGTATCGCTTCACCTGGAATTGGTGCTGCGGATGGCGACATTGATGCGCCTGCCCTCGCGGTGCCAGAGCCAGGCCGTCCCTGATAGCCGGTGGCCAGCGATCAGGACGGATACCGGGATACCCGGAATCTTCTCCTGCTAATAACCATCGCCACTGGGGGTTAGCGATTCACGTACAGCCCATGCCCTACCAGCACGGCGCGGAATAACTCTCACCAACCTCTTTCCTTTAGGGGGCAAGGAACGGTGCCCTGTAGACCGTCGGCAAGCGTCCTGCACCTACCGCTGCCGCTGACACACTGGGCAGGAAGGGCATGCCCTGACGGTCAGTCGGAACGGAGGCCATCCATAAGGACAAGCGGTCTCAATTGCGCGGCTGGCCGTTGGCAGGGCCGCCGGCATGAGAGCCAGAATAGCCGTAGGCCGGCGGCTTCAACGGCCGTACCACTGGCTGCACCGCGACGCCACTATTCAGATCATTGGCAGGGCCGCCGGCATGAGAGCCAGAATTGCCGTAGGCCGGCGGCTTTACTGGCCGTACCACTGGTTGCACCGCGCCGCCTCTATTCAGATCATCGGCAGGTCCGCCAGCGTGGGGACCCGAGTAGCGGTAAGCTGGTGATGTGGTCTGAGCCATCGCGCTCGGCAGACCGCAGACGAGTATCAAGGCGGCAACATCGAGTGGAAGATTTATCCTCATAGCAATCTCCAATGAGCGTCGCTCGTTTTTGGGTTCCGGCGCGTCCTGAGCCGCGTTCTGAGCCCAAGAAGCGGGCTCTAACCGTCAGCACGGCGAGGGCATACTTCGACGACCACTTCGGTCACGGCACGCGGCAGCATACAGAGGTTGGACAAGTCAGCTTGATTGGCTGGGACAGTGGCCCTGCATATCGGGATGGATTTCGGCGTCCCTACAATAAAGCAGTCATGACGCTCATGAGACAGGGGCGATCTCAACCGGATACATATATATGTATATTCAAAATTGATCGGAATCATCCCTCAGATTTCGTCCGAGATATCGGGATAATCGGTCGAGGCGTCTGACGAGAAACATGACGGCTGCCGCGTAGAGGAAGGTGTTGGCGGAAGCGTCGATTGCGGCTAATCTAGTCAAAGAGCCGTAGAAAATCGCGTCCAAGACCACCAGCGGTGTCCAGACCAGAGGCCGACCACATTGAGCCCTGCACAGGTGCAGGAGGAGTCCTCACGCGCTCCCGTATTGCCGAGCGGTGTACCGCCTCATACGGGAGCGGAGGTGGGCAACGGTGTGGGAGCTATTGCCGCTCCCACAACAGAGCCGGACAAGACCTAGCCATCGCCTTCCGACCTCGCAACGCGGATTAGGGCGTGTCATCGCTTGAGCCAGTCGAGGGCTGCGGCGAGGGACAGGACACCCATGAAGCTTGTGGCGGTTTTCTCGTAGCGGGTTGCGATGGCACGCCATTCCTTGAGCCTCGCCCAGAGGCGCTCGACCTGATTGCGATTGTTGTAGATCCAGTCCGGGCAGGCGACGGGGGTCTCGTGGCGCTGAGGCGGGATCGCGGGG
>NZ_JBFULT010000152.1:0-13581 GCF_054049755.1 Bradyrhizobium sp. P5_C11_2 | reverse complement strand
CGCCCCGCGCAGCGCCGCGACGGCGCCCGGCAGATCGCGGCAGGCGACCGCGAGGCGGTGCCGGAAGGCCGTGCGGCCGGTCTGCAGCGTCCGCGCAACGTCGGCGAGGTCGAGCCCGGGTGTCGCCTCGAGATGGTCGGCGAGCGCCTGCGCGGCCGCGCCGACCGAGTCGCGGGTGCGGGCCGAGAGCGGCAGCACCTGGACCGTGTCGGCCGCCGCCGGCGTCCGCGGCCGGGCCGCAGGGGGGGCCTGCTCCAGCACGACGTGGACGTTGGTGCCGCCGACGCCGAGGGCCGAGACACCGGCACGGCGCGGCCCCGGCCGCGACGGCCAGGGTTCGTGCCGCGCGGCGACCGCGAAGGGCGTCGTCTCCAGTGACAGGAGCGGGTTCGGTGTGGAGAAATTGGCGGTCGCCGGGATCGTCCCGTTCTCGACCGCGAGGGCGGCCTTGATCAGGCCGGTGACGCCGGCGGCGGCGTCGAGATGGCCGACATTGCCCTTGACCGAACCGATCAGGCAGCGCTCCTGCGCCTCGACCGGGCCGAAGGCCTTGGCCAGGGCGGCGATCTCGATCGGGTCGCCGAGGGGCGTCGCGGTGCCGTGACACTCGACATAGCCGATCGTCGCCGGATCGATTCCCGCGATGGCGTGCGCGGTGGCGATGACCTCGGCCTGGGCATCTACGCTCGGCGCCGCGAAACCGACCTTCGACGCCCCGTCGTTGTTGACGCCCGCTCCACGGATGACCGCGTAGATGTGGTCGTCGTCCGCGATGGCGTCCTCGAGGCGCTTCAGGAGCACCGCGGCCGCGCCCGAGCCGAACACCGTGCCGTTGGCGTCGGCGTCGAACGGGCGGCAGACCCCGTCGGTGGAGACGATGCCGCCTTCCTGGCTGATGTAGCCGCGCTGCTGGGGGAAGCTGATCGACACGCCTCCCGCGAGGGCCATGTCGCACTGGTGGAGGAGCAGCGACTGCACCGCCTGGGCGACCGCCGTCAGCGAGGTCGAGCACGCCGTCGCGATCGACATGCTCGGGCCGCGCAGGTCGAGCTTGTACGAGACCCGGGTCGCGAGCGTGTCGGCGATGGCGCCGGTCAGGGCTTCGTAGTTGCCGACCTGGAACTCGCTCGCGAAGCGCTCGGCCGCTCCGGGCTGACCGCAGACGTGGCGCAGGAGGTAGGTGTTGAGGCTGCAGCCCGCGAAGACACCCACCGGGCGGCCGGGCGCCATCGGCGCGTAACCGGCATCCTCGAAGGCCTCCCAGGCCACCTCTAGGAAGACCCGGTGCTGCGGATCCATCAGCGTCGCCTCGCGCGGCCGCATGCCGAACAGGGCGGCGTCGAAACGCTCCACGTCGGCGATGATCGGGCGCACGGCGACGTATTCCGGCTGCGCGCGCTCGTCGGCGGTGTAGGAATCCTCGATTTCCGCGTCCGGTATGGGCGTGATCATGCAGTCGCCCCGGCACAGCCGCTGCCACAGCGCCGCGGGATTCGCGGCGCCCGGGAAGCGGCCGGCCATGCCGACGATGGCGATCGCGGCGGCGGGCAGATCGCCCGCGTCCGGAGCCGAGTCAGGACCGTCCGTCATCGCATAGACCTTCCCGAAATGCTGAGCCGCTTGAGAGCGGCCGCCTGGAGCGCCGCTCGGCTGCTGCCGGCGCCGCCGAGCAACACGTTCTGCCTCGAGGCGCCGCCGAGGAACTCGGCCAGCGCCCGAATGGTGGGCCGGGCGAACAGGTCGACGACCGAGATCGTGCCCAGGTCCAGCGTCGCCAGGCGCTGATGGACGGCAAGGAGTCTCAGGGACGTCCCGCCCAGATCGAAGAAGTTGTCGTCGACCGCGATGGAATCGATGCCGAGAACATCCTTCCAGACCGCCGCGATACGCAGTTCGGTCTCGCTCCGCGGGGCGGGGCCGGAGGCGCGGCGGCGTTCGGCGTCGCGCGCTGCGGTCGCCGTCGCGGTGAGAGCAGTCCTGTCGACCTTGCCGTTCGGATTCAGCGGCAGGCTCGGCAGCACCGTGATCGTGGAGGGGCGCATATGCGCGGGTAGGCCCCCAGCGAGTTCGGCCCGCAGGACCGCCGGGTCCGGCGATGCGCCATCGGCCCCGACGACGAAGGCGTGGAGGCACTTGGCCTGCGGGCCCGTCTGCTCGACGGTGACGGCCGCATCCCTGATCCCCGGAACGGCGCGCAGGGCCGTTTCGATCTCACCGAGTTCGACGCGCTTGCCGTCGATCTTCACCTGCGTGTCGAGCCGGCCGAGAAATTCGAGCGCCCCGTCCGGACGGCGGCGGGCCAGATCGCCGGTCAGGTAGAGGCGTGCCTCCGGGTCCGCGGAGAACGGATCCGGGCGGAACCGCTCGGCCGTCAGGTCCGGCCGGTTGAGGTAGCCGAGGGCGACGCCGTCGCCGCCCGCGCAGAGCTGGCCCGGCATCCCCTCGGGAACCGGCCTCAGCGCCTCGTCGAGGATGTAGACCTGCGTGCCGTGGATCGGATAGCCGATCGGAATCGCATCCGCGGGCTGATCCCGCGGGATCGTGTAGCAGCAGGTGAACGTCGTATTCTCCGTCGGCCCGTAGCCGTTGATCAGGCGGCAATCGGGCAGCGCGGCGAGCGCCTTGCAGACATGGGCCGGGGACAGGACGTCGCCGCCGGAAAGCAGCTGCCGCAGACCCGCCAAGTCGTCGAGCGCCGCATCGACCATCAGGTTGAACAATCCGGCCGTGAGCCACAGCGTGGTCACGCCGTATTCGCGGACCAGCGCACCGATCTCCCCGAGCGATGGCCGCTGGACGTCCGCGAAGGCGACCTGACCGCCATTGAGCAGCGGCGCCCAGATCTCGAGCGTGGCCGCATCGAAGGCCAGCGGCGCGAGCTGGAGGATGACCTCGTCGGCATCGAAGCGCGCGTAATCGGCCCCCCGGACGAGCCGGACCACCGCACAATGGGGGACCACGACGCCCTTGGGGCGCCCGGTCGAGCCCGACGTGTACATCACGTAGGCGACGTCCCCGGGGCCGGCGCCGGGAAGCGGCGCGCTGTCCTCGCTCTCGCCAGGCGCACTGCCGTCGGGTTGCATGACGATCGTGGGGCAGCGCCACGCGAGGGCGTCGGCGATCGGGACGCCCGAACCCCGGATGACCGCGGCGGGCGCGCAATCCTCGATCATCGCTGCGCGTTGCGCGCAGGGATAATCGAGGTCGAGGGGCACGTAGGCGGCCCCGGCCTTCAACACCGCGAGCAGGGCGCAGACCGCCGCGGGGGATCGCTCCACCAGCAGGGCGACCCGATCGCCGGGTCGCACCCCTCTGGCGACGAGGATCCGCGCGAGCCTGTCCGACTGCCGGTCGAGCTGCGCGTATGTCCAGTGTTGGGCACGCCCGCGGAGGGCGATCGCGTCCGGGCTGGCTTGGGCGTATCCGGCGAAGAGGGCTGTTACGCTCGTCCGGTCGGTCCCGTCGAGCACAGCGGTGGCGGTATTCGAAGTCAACAGAGGCGTCCCTTCGGCCTGGAGAAGCCCGTCGTTCGGTTCGGCGACGACGCGACATACTGGCTGCAATCGGGGATCGGGCTCAATAACCCTTTACCGATATGAACTACCCCTTTTGAGTATGTTCACCGCGAATTACGCGAGCGATGGCGCAATCGACACAATTCATCGTAGTTTTGAAAGCATCAAATCTCTTCATCGTGCATTCGCGGCGTATCGTTACGGCACAACCGATCGATCCCTGCGCACATGAGCCCATGGATGCTCCGACGACACCGCCTTATGAAGTTTCCATGCCGCGCATCGATCGCCTGCGTGGGCGGATTCAGGATCCATCCGAAACGTCAGGGTGCGCGTACGAGGGGTCTGACGCGGCCCCGGGCGGCTGCGGCGCGGCGATGCGCCCGGGGGGCGCGAGAGCCTGAACGCCAGCCCGCGCCACCCGCTGCCGTGGATGAGGTCATGGGGGCACGGTCGTTACGGAGGGGATTCCAACGGCGACCAGGCGATCGTCCTCATCCGGATCCGGGAGCGGTGGCGCTCCGCCACGCGCCTTCCTGCGCTCGATCGGGCCGCCGGCTCGGCTCCGAGACGGAAGGCACCTTCGAACGGCCGAGGACGGCCCGGACCGGGGAGCGGTTGCACCGCCAAGGCGCCGACACAGCCCGGCACGCAGTCGAGCCGATGGATGCGCCACAGATGCGCGTGCCCGAACGCGGGATCGAGGGCGGTCAGGCGTGCCTCCCCGGATTGATCGAACGCGATGGAGAGACGGGTGGGCGGTAACGAGAGGCCGCAGCCGAGCGCCTTCACGACCGCCTCCTTGCATGTCCAATACCGATAGAATGCGACCCGCCGCTCGTCGGCCGGCAACCGGGTGAGCGCCGCGCACTCCGCCTCCGTAAAGGCCACGCGCGCGACGTCCTCGCCGAACGGGCGTGGGACCTCGATGTCGACGCCGACGACGTGGGTCCGCGACAGGGCCAGCACGACCCGATCCTGCGAATGGCTGAGGTTGAACTGGAGTCGTCCCGGCCCGTCCAGCTCGGGTTTGCCGTGCGGGTTGTAGCGGAACCGCAGAGCCTCCGGCTCGGTGCCAAGTTCCGCCGCGAGGATGCGGCGAAGCTCGGCACGACCGGACGCGAAACGGGCGCCGTTCCGGGGATCGTGGAAGCGATCCCGCCGGGCTCGTTCATCCGGGGACAGCAGGGGCTCGAAGCGTCGGGCGACTGCGGCACGGGACTCGAGCGTCCAGGTGAACAGGGCGATCTCCGGCTCGGGATCGCGGACAGGCGCGGAGGGCCGCGCCCCGTCGCGCGTGCCTGGAAGCGGCACCGTCACGCATCGGCCTTGGCGATCACGGCGCCGACCAGTCGCGCCTGGACGGCCTGAAGCCAGTAAGCGCCTTCGACCGTCGCGGTAATGGACGTCTTCCCCCATTCCGTGACGAGGAGCATCGCCTCGAGATACGGGCCGACCGCGAGGGCACTCGTCGATGTCTGGAGGGCCGGAAGATCGAAGATCACCACATCGTACGCATGGGCGATCTCCTGGATGAGGGTCGACATGACCTCAGATCCGAGAAGCCGCTCATTGGACAGAGGGATGGGAGGGCCGCCGCTCGCGAGGAAATCGAGGTTCGGCGTGATGTCGCGGACGAGGGCACTGTCGAGCCTCACCGAGCCCTGCAGGACCTGCAGGAGTCCCGAGGCATCAGACGGGGCGACGACTTGGCTGAGCTGGCCGCGCCCCAGATCCGCGTCGACCAGCAGCGTCCGCGAGCCCGATTGGGCGCACAGCACGGCCAGATTGCTGGCGATCGTGCTCTTCCCCTCGCGTGCGTTCGAGGAGACGATGCCGATGCTCTTGATCTGGAGCCGCCCGACGCCAAGGCTGATGCGGGTGCGCAGGCCCATGAGCGCCGCATTGAAGGGGGCCGACGGCGTCACGTCGATGTGGTTGAAATAGCGCTCGCGGCGCCGCCCCGCCCGCGTCGACGGCGCGCCGGCGGTGAGCGCGATCGGACCCGACCCGTAGGGTTCGGACGCCTTGATGCGCGGGAGGTCGCCCAGATACTCGATGCCCACATCCTCGCGGATCTGGCGCGATGAGCGGATGCGTTGGTCGAGGTTGTGGCGCGTGAGCGCGACCCCGAAGCCTGCAAGCGCGCCGATGGCGGCCCCGAGGGAGAGCATGAGCTTGGTGCGCGGGTCGCTCGGCTCGAGGGGCGGCGTCGCTTCCGTGACGACGCGGGCATCCGAGACCGGAAAGGTCTGGCGCTGGACCTGCTCCGTGAAGTTCTGAAGATAGGTCTCGTACATCCGTCGATACGTCTGGGCCTGGGTCTCAAGGTCCTCGATGGACACAGCCGGCGCCTTCGACCGGTCAACGGCGTCCGGATCCGTCGGTCCCATCGTCCTTTGACCAAGGGGGATGCGGTAGTCGTGGCGACCCTTGAACTCCTGGACCTCCCGCGCCGCGGCGATCATCTGCACCCGCAGCTGGACCAGCCGCTGATCGAGCCACGTGCTGCCGAGCTGGATGGCCTGCGCCTTCGAATCCAGCTGCTCACGCATGTAGGCCTGGACGGTCGCGTTCGCGATCGCGGCGGCGCGTTCGGCATCCGACGACCGGAACGCGACGTCGATCGCGTAGGACAGGCTCACGCGCCGGACCTGAAGATTGTTCTGAAACTCCCCCATCGTGAAGCGTGTCCGCTCGTAGGCGGTCGGCTCCCGCGGTGGCCCCGACCATCCGAGCCACGTCATCAATGCGCCGATCCGGCCGGGCCGGGGCTGGAAATCGGGGTCGTGTTCGAGCTTGAGCTGCTCGATCACCATTGTGGCGATCTTCTCGGCCTTGAGAACCGCCACTTGGCTTTCGACCTGCGCATTATCCAGCGTGAACGCCCCCTCGATGTTCCGGTCGCGCATGCCCTGCTGCCGGTTCGGATCGATCACGAGCCGGGTCTCGGCGGTGTAATGCGGCCGCGCAGTCAAGGCGAAGGCCGCCGCGACGAGCGTGCCGACCAGCGTGCAGAGAACCAGTATCGACAAGTTGCGCCGTAGGAACGACCAAGCGACCGCGGCCGATACGATGTCTGATTCCGGCCTGTGTTCGGCCTCGTAACGCGCGAGCCGCGCGGCGTTCCATCCGGTGCGCTGAAGCATGAAATTGCACCGCCTTGGTGGGTGTGGCAACGGGAGCAGGTGCGACAGGTCGAGCTTCGCTGCCTTCCCGCCGGATCGCGCAGCACGCTGGAAATCGAGATCATCCGGCTTGTGCCATGCCGATACTGTACCGGAGCGCGGCTGTGCAGTCGTACTGAGCCAAAAGAGGTAAAGGGCACTATCCGTCGGGGCTACGGCCGGCCACAAGGGCAATCCAACCGGCCGGCGCGGCCGCCACGCGCCCGCCGGCGGCCCATGTCCGAGGCAGCCGCGCGTAGCGGGCCGATCGGTGCGCGCGTGCTCTCCTAGAGGTCGGACATGGCCGGAAAGGCTCCGGCGCCTGCAACAATTGATGCCCGTCGCTAAGCCTTTCGAAGGCGTAGTGAGCGTCGTGAGCCCGGGCCAGTCTCATAAAGCAGCGCTCGGCCGATCGATCTGGAGCAAGGCTGCCGAGGACGGAGCCGATGTCGTACAGACGATCGCGCGAGCGCGTGAGCTACAAATCGGCCTGTATCCTGGCGGCCGCGCTGACAAGCGCCCTCCTCGCCTCAAGTCCCGCTGCAGCAGATCTGATGTGGGGCATCAACGGACATCCGCTCACGTCTTACCCGGGAATCACGACGCGGCAGCAACTGGAACTCGTTCGCGATCTCGGAACACGCTCGTATCGGGTCGACGTCTCACGGACCGACCAAATCGCGCGCCTCGCGGAGCTGACGCGCGAGGCGCGGTCCCTCGGTCTGACGGTGCTGCCGATCCTGATCCCCCCGGTCGATCTCGCAGTCGACAGCGAGGATCTCCTCTACAAGAAGTCCCTCAGCTTCTCCCGTTCGGTCGTCACCGCCCTGGCCGGACAGATCCCGGTCTGGGAACTCGGCAACGAGATGGAGAACTACGCCATCATCAAGTCGTGCGAGACCAAGGACGACGGCACCACCTACCCCTGCGAGTGGGGACCCGCAGGCGGGACCATTCCGCTCGACTATTACGGGCCGCGGCTCGCGAAGGTCATCGCAGTCCTCAAGGGCTTGTCGGACGGCACGCGGTCCGCCGATCCCGCAGCGAAGCATGCGATCGGCTCGGCCGGCTGGGGGCACACCGCCGTCTACGGTCGCTACCGCGAGGCCGGTCTCGATTGGGATATCACCGTCTGGCACATGTACGACCACAATCCCGAATGGGCCTTCAAGATCATTTCCCAGATCGGAAAGCCGATCTGGGTGACGGAATTCAACAATTCACTGGGCAGCCAACGGGATGGCGAAGACGGACAGGCACAGGGCATCGTAAAGACGATGAAGATCCTGCAAGATTTAAGACAAAAGTACAACATCGAAGCGGCATATATCTACGAACTGGCTGACGAGTCTTATTGGCATCCGAGCTATGAGGCGTACATGGGCGTCGTAAAGCTGGATAAGGCCGCCACGGGCGGATGGCAGCTCGGCAGGCGGAAGGCCGCCTTCGGGACGGTCAAGGCCCTCATCGACACCTCGAAACCCTAGAACATCACAGAGATCGCTTGATGCTCGATACCCTCGATACTCGACCGAAGCGTCTCTGGCGCGCGGCAACACACGCGTCCGCGCTGCCAACCCTCACGGTCCTCGCAGAACGGAAATTCCGACGCCTCGTGAGGAAGCAAAGCAAGGCCCTCGTCGCACCGGAGATCGCCCTCGCTGACCAAACGATCTGCGTCTCGACGACGGACAACAAGATACCGCGGATCTTGTTTCAGACTTGGAAATCCCGCACCGCCCTGCCCTCGAACTACGCGTTGTGGAGAAGCACCTTTCTATCCCACAATCCCGAATACCAATGTCTGATCTGGGACGACGCGGACAATCGCGCCTTCGTGGCGAAGCATTTCTCCTGGTTTCTCTCCACATACGACGCATTCCCCAAAGAAATTTTCCGTGTCGACGCGGTTCRTTTGCTCTTTTTGTTTCATCACGGAGGTTTTTACTGCGACCTCGACACGGAATGCCTGAAAAGTCTCGACACCCTGCGCGATAACGGCGACGTCCTGCTCGGGCGGATGGGAGAAGATCCCGGCTTTGCGCACGCCGTTCCCAATGCTGCGATGGCGTCGCGGCCCCGGCAACTGTTCTGGCTGCTCGCCATCGCCCTGATGATCACGGCGATCGAGCAGGCGGGGACGCCGGATGCCCTGCTCCAGCTGGGTCCGGAGGCCGTCACGGGTCCGGTTCTAGTCCGCGAGGCAGCTCTCTTCTATCTCCGCAATCCACCTGCCGTCGTGATGCAGCGGGCACAGCAGATCCTCGCGAAGATGGACGGCGTGACGTCGGACGCCGTCGAAGCCGGGACGCTGAAACTTCTCGATTCCGAGATCTGGTACCCGCTCGACTGGACGAACCCCCTGCATCGACTGCTGAGGGCCGACATCATGGAGCATCGGGCCACATTGACCCATGAACAGGTGCGGCGGCTGTTTCCGCACTCGCATCTCGTGACGTACTGGTCACATTCCTGGGTTGAATCCTACAAGTAAGGCTTTCGGGATGCAGCCCTCTCTGGAAGGCCTCGCTGTATGCATCGTCTTGCTCCTGATCGGCGCGCTGATGCGCGCCTCGCTCACCGTCGGCCTGATGGCGTCCCTCGCCTTCGGCTCGACGGCGATCGCAATCTTGCCTGCCCTCGGCGGAGCCTCGCCGCTCATATATACCGTTTTCACGTTTCTGCTGATCACCTCTCTGCTTCTTCATAAAAACGCGAAGCAGCACATTGCGACACTGTTTCGACACTCCACCTCCGCTTGGTCGGCCCTCGCTCTGATCCTCTACGCGGCGCTCGGGGCCTACATCCTGCCGCGCCTCTTCGCCGGCGAGGTCACCGTCTTCGCCGTCTCACACGAGACGGGGAGCGTGTTCGAGACGGTGCTCGTGCCGACGTCGAGCAATCTCACGCAGGCGGGCTACCTCACCCTGGGTCTCCTCACATTCCTCGTCCTCCGGATTCGCCTGCGGCGGCGCTCGGGCCTGCGGGCGATGCGGCGGAGCTTTTTTGCGATGGCCGGCTTCAACGCCCTGCTGGGTGTTGTCGATCTCGTCGCCAAACTGGCCGGCGCCGGTGATGTTCTCTTGCCGATCCGGACCGCAACCTATGCACTTCTGACCGACACGGAGCAGGCGGGCTTCGCCCGCATCGTCGGCGGTTACTCGGAGGCCTCGGCGTTCGGGGCCGCTGGCCTCTCATCGCTGGCCTTCGCCTTCACGCACTGGCGGGCGACCGGATCGCGGCCGGCGTTGATCCTGTGGCTGGTCCTCGCCGGACTGCTTCTTCTCTCGACCTCAAGCACGGCGTATGTCGGACTCGGCATCCTGCTCGTGCTCTTGATGGGCGCCAGTGTGCGGACGGCGCTGCGCGCCGGTCTCCTGCGGCAGGACCTCATCGTCGGGGTTATCCTCAGCGCCATCCTGATCGCTCTGGTCGGGATCACGCTGGTCAAGCAAAGCCTCCTCGATCCGATCGTTCGGTTGAGTGAGGTGACGCTACTCGAGAAGGCGAACTCCGCTTCAGGTCAGGAGCGCAGCTACTGGAATGAACACAGCCTTCAGAACGTCGTGGAAACGAACGGCCTTGGACTCGGGATCGGAAGCTCGCGCGCGTCGAACTGGCCGACGGCCGTGCTCTCCCAGCTTGGTATCATCGGTGCGCTCCTCCTGATCGTTCTGCTCTTCTCCGGCCTACGCGACATCGGACATGCCGCCAGGGCAGGCCCTGACCGGGAGACGGTCATCCTCTACGATGCCGCACGCGCCACGGCGCTGGCGATCCTGGCCGGCGGTCTTCTCGGTGCGGGCAGTGCCGATCCCGGCATCTTGTTCTTTATCTGTATCGCCACGACAATTTCGTGCCGACATGGCCTCGCTGCGGGTGCACCGGCGCCTGCCGAGCCGGCTCGACTCCTGAACGCTTCGAGTCACTCCCTCTCAATAGACCCCATTCCCGCCGGCATACTTCGGAACTGAATGCATGGCGGAATGCAGCGCAAAAATGCGCAGCCCGTTTCCTGAACGACGGGGGTTCCGATGGCAGACCGGAAGCGAATCTCTATCCCTGAGCTTCGCGTTGAGGCAGCACGGCTGGAGCCATGGAGCAGGCAGTCTCTCCGCGAGGGTGCCGCCGATCTCGGCGTCGGGCTCTCGACATGGCGCAACTGAAACGACGGGCGTCAAGAGCCGGCGCCGGATCACCGGCCGGCCGAACGGCAGGAGGATATAGCCGCCGCGCGCAAAGCCTACGCCGCGGGTACGAGGCGCCGAGCCAGGAACGGGAGATCCTGAAGCGGGCCATGACTTTTTTCGCTAAGGCGGGACGTCGATGAGGTTTCTCCTCGACGGCGCGGCGAAGAACGACTGTCCTGTCGCGCGACTATGCAAGGTCCTCGAGGTCAGTCCGATCGGCTCCTTCACCTGGAATAACCGCCCGGCCTCAACGCGGAAGCGCTAGAATCTCGTGCTGCTCGCCCACGCTCGCTCCACCTTCTCTCGCAAGAGTCGTACGGCACCCCGCGCATGACGCACGCGTTGCGCGAGCCGGGCCCGGCGTCAGGCCGGCCGCGCGTGGCCCGGTTGATGCGCGAGAATGAGCTCAAGAACCGCCGGCCGCGCCGCTTTCGGCGCGTGACCGACAGCGGGCACGCCTTCCCAGTCGCCGCCACCCCGCTCCTCCAGGACTTCATGGTGGCTGGGCTGGATCGGAAGTGGGGGAGCGACATCTCCTACATCTGGACGCGGGAGGGCTGGCTGTACCTGGCGGTGGTCTGCGACCTGTATTTCCGACGGAACGTGGGCTGGGCGGCGGACAACCAGCCTCATAAGGAACTCGCGTTGACAGTTCTCCGTTGCATATTCGTCGTCCGGCAGTCAGGGCCGGATTTAATCCGTCGTCCCGACCATGGCAGTCGGTATTGTTCGAATGGATATCGGAAGGAACGTCGAAGAAACGGCGCCTTGACGTCGCTATCTGGCAGGGAGAATTATTATAACAGCACGATGGTCGAGAGCCCATCATCGCGCCGGCCGGCTACCTGGATGGCTTTTACAATCCCTGCCGCCGCCACTCGCCGCTTGGCTTCACCCGCACCACACAGGTTGAGAGGGACACCGGCCACTCAATCGCTCCCCATTAAACTCAAAAAGTCCATAACTATTTCGGTCGACAAAATCAGTCATCTCAATTTCGAATTTTTAAAATTGAATAGCGCCTTGCATAATTTTTATAAAATATTGCTCGAAATTTTGATCAGGCTTCCTCTCTTGAGAACGGACGACGACACATGACATATGTCGATCTAACGGATTTGGTATCGAATAGTTTGTGGTACGATTCTTTTACAGGAATACAGCGCGTCCAGCTAACAACGGCACATCTTTTAGCAAAAAATCACACCTGCGCATGTTATTCACTTTTTGAAGGCACGTGGGTCGATCTAAATCCGATCTTACGTTCCACGCATGGCGACGCGGACGCTTTCACTGGCGCCATCCGTCAACTGTATCCCCGATCGAGCCGATCGGCCAGCCAAGATTGGTTTGGTCTGAGTTCGCTCACGTTCCGGCTGCGTCGCCGCATCCTTCGATCAGTGCACAAAGTACGGGGGAAGACAGAACTGAAGCGTCGCGTTCGAAAAGGTGACGTGATCGTCGCAATGGGATGTTACTGGCAACTCTCGTACCTGCTAGATTTCTACGAATATTTGGCATCCATCGGAGCAAATTTCATCTGCTTTACGCACGATATATTCCCCATCCGATCGAAGGGAGGGCACGGAAATCGATCCATCGCACCATACATGACACGTTTTTACAAGTTGCCAGCCCTCCACGTGGCCAATTCCGTCTTCACCCGCAGTGAAATGATTGCTGCGCATTGTGCTTCTCAGGTGAAGATTGCGAGGCGCGACATAACAGTCGTCCCCCTGGCGCAACAGTTCTTCGGTGTAGCGCGCAATCATCGATCTGCGCGTCCAGTTCGGCTGCAGGCTGCAGTTGGCAATGAGCCCTATGTTCTTGTTGTCGGGAATGGGCTTAGAAAAAACCACCAATTGGCTCTCGCCGTCTGGTCACACCTGAAGGACGCTAGCGGCAAGCCTCTTCCGGCCCTCGTTTTTGCGGGAGGCGACGCAGACGCCGTGTCTGTCAGAAACGTTGCGGAGGCTCTGTGGCTAGAACGCCCGTCCGAGGACGAACTCGCCGGCTTGTATGCTAACTGCCTCTTCACACTCTTTCCGAGCATCGAAGAGGGATGGGGTTTGCCCGTTGGAGAGAGTTTGTGGTTCGGGAAACTTTGTGTCTCATCCAATGGTGGAGCGTTGCCTGAAGTGGGAGGGGAGTACGCGCTGTACTTCGACCCCGATTCATTGGATGATTGTCTCAGGGCGGTGAGACTTGCCCTGAACGACACGACCCGCGCGCATTGGGAGCAATCGATCCTCCGTGCCCCACTCAGGGAATGGGGCGAAGTGGGTCACGACATGGTGCTGACAATCGATACGTTGAGGCACAGCAGTATTGATTTGGAAGGACCCACGTCCGACTTGCGAAGCCGTGCAGATCTAGTATTTCAAGATAAATTAGATGCCGAATTGTGAAATCTGATCGCCTTACATTTATAGTGCTTTCGAACAAATTTTCAAAAATTAAATTTTTAACGCGCGCTGATCCGACCTGATCCGCCTGCGTTTAACCGGGCCGATTTAGAAGAACAAGTAGAAATTTGCTAAGAAAAAGGCGCTTGGCTGCGCGGGATTATATTAGAAATTGATTTATTCAGATTCAAGCCGACACGACAAATCAGCCGTACGGCCGGGAGGTTCGCAATGTCTGAACATAGACTGAGGACAGTCGTGATCGTGGTCGCTGCCCTGTGGAGCTTCCCCGGAGCCCTTGCAC
>NZ_JBFULT010000151.1:0-15264 GCF_054049755.1 Bradyrhizobium sp. P5_C11_2 | reverse complement strand
GGCGGGCGGCTCGGGGCCATCAGGGCTTTGGAGGCATGTGCCTGAAGGCTTTGAGAGGTCTCGGCCTCCGTATCAGCCCTGCGGCGGCTGATCGTTCGGCGGCGGGGTCGGACGGGTCTTGTGCTGCGCCATGAACTGGTCGAACTCTTCCTTGTCCTTGGCGTGACGCAGACGATCGAGGAAATTCCTGAACTCGATCTGCTCTTCCTCGAGCCGCTGCAGTGTCTCGGTGCGGTATTCGTCGAAGGCGCGGTTGCCGCTCGTGGGCGGACCGAAGCCAAAGCCGAAGCCGCGGCGCTCCATGCGGCCGCGCATGCGGTCCATCTTGTACTGCATCCGCTCCATCTTGTTCTGCCAGCGATCCTGGTGGCTCCAGCAACCCATTTTTCTGCTCCCGAGTGTGAAAAAGAGAAGGGCGAGTCCGATCGGCCACCAGATGATGAAGCCGAGGATGGTCACGGCGATCCAGCCGGGATGCCAGGGCGTGTCGAGCATATGGGGGCGCTCATAGTGTTGGTCCGAGGGGCCGCGCCATCGATTGACATCAGCGGTGTAGGCCATTTCCCATCTCCATGACGGCATCTGCGCCGTTGTGAATGTAAATAACATTTACATAGCTAGCTTATCCCGCGATTTTGTCAAGCCAGCCGCCTGACAGGGTCGCCAAATTATTTGCGCAACTTTATTTCGGCTTGCCCCAGGGACCGCCGGGAGGCACGCCGGAACCGGAGGAAGCCTCCGGTGGCACCGGCGGCGGCTCGGCGCTTTTCGCCGGCGGACGCCGGTCGGTCGGGAAGCCGAGCCCGCGCAGATAGATCAGCACCTCGGCCTCGAGCAGCTCATCCGGCGACATCGGCAGTTTTCGCCGCGCGGCGTCGCCGCGCGAGAACAGCGATGCCACACCGTGCGCCATCGACCAGATGTGCAGCGCCATCATCATCGCCGGCGGACGCGGCGTACCGGGCGGCGCGAGCGCCGCAAGCCGTTCGGCCGCGGCGCGAATGATGTTGAAGGCGCGTTCGCTCGCCGCCTGAAGCGCCGGATTGGCATCGACCGGCAGGCCCGATTCGAACATCGCGTTGTAGAACGCCGGCTCCTCGCGGGCGAAGGCGAGATAGGCCCTGCCGACCCGTTCGAACGCCGTGACCGTATCTGGACGCCCGTCGTCCCAGGCCGCGGTCAGGCGAGACTCGAACTGTTCGAAGCCGCGCTGGGCGATCGAGGACAGCAGCTCGTCACGGTCGCGGAAATGCCGGTACGGTGCCGCCGCGCTGACGCCGGCCATGCGCGCGGCATCGGCAAAGGTGAAGCCGGCCGCACCCTTCTCGGCGATCAGCCCGAGTGCCGCCTGCAACAGGGCTTCTTTCAGATTGCCGTGGTGATAGCCGCGCTCGGCGCGGCGCGTCTCCTTGCGCCAGCTCATGTGAACGGCTTTTACATGAGCCGCGCGTGAAGGTCACTAGCGCAGGCCGGATTTGGTGAACCCGTATTTTCACTGTCATTCCGGGGCGATGCGCCAGCATCGCACCCGCAATCTCGCGCCAAAACCTCTGGATTCCGGGTTCGCCCTTCGGGCGCCCCGGAATGACGATGTACGTGCCTAGCCGCCGGGAATCGGCAGCACCGGCATGATCTCGACGCGTTCGCCGGGGAAGATCGCGAAGTGCGGGTGGTTCTCGAACATCTTGGCTGCGGCTTCATGGGAGGCTGCGCGGACCACGGTGAAGGCGCCCATCTCGTTGGCGATGTCGGCGACCCCCTTGCCGTCGACCTTCTTGGTCTTGCCGAGAGGGCCGCCCATGGCCTGGATCGCGCCTTGATGCTTCTCGACCCAGCCTTTCCAGGCCGCGATGCCCTCCAGCTCCTTCGCCTTCCGCTCGGTCTCGGACATCGCGTTCCATGCGGCCCAATTCGGGCTGGTCTTGCTGCCGAGGAAGACGGCGAGATAGGTATCGGTGCTCATTGGTTCTCTCCTTTGTTGATGGATGATGGATTGACGAAGCCGCGACTTGATCCGCGGCCGTCTCGGCTACTTCTTCAGGTCGTCGAAGCCGGCGGCGGCCTCCTGCACCTCCGGCGGAAAGTCGGCCATCTCCTGCACCTGCCGGATCTCGATGACTTCATTGGCGGAGGCCGGGCACTGCTTCGCCCAGGCGATCGCCTCCTCGCGCGAGGCGACCTCGATCATCCAGTAGCCGCCGAGAACTTCCTTGGCTTCGGCAAAGGGGCCGTCGGTCACGATCGGCACGCCGGTCGCAAACGTGACGCGCGCGCCCATCGACGGCGGATGCAGGCCGTCGAGTGTGATCAGCACGCCGGCATCCTTCAGCGCCTCGTTGTAGCGCATCATCGCGGCAACGCGTTCGGGATCGAGTTGAACGTCCGGCGGCGCGGTCTCGTAGCCGAGCGGGATCATCAGCATCATGAATCGCATGGCAAGTCCTCGCGTCTACTTCTTCGCCGCATATGCGCGCGTACGCTCTTCCTGCTCGCGCAGTTCGGGCGTGAAGGCTTCGCCAAAGTCCTCGGCCGCGAACACCTGGCGGATCTCGATCTCGGAGCCGGGATCGAACGGCGCGCGCTTCATCCAGCCGATCGCCTCGTCCAGCGAACCGGTCTTGATCAGCCAGAAGCCGGCGATCAGGTCGGGGGAGAGAGCGAACGGGCCGCGGGTGACGCCGGGTTCGGTCGCCGAATATTTGACGCGCGCGCCCTTCACCGTCGGATGCAGGCCCTCGCCCGCCTCGATCACGCCGGCCTTGGCCATTTCCTCGTTGAACTTGCCCATCGCCGCCAGCATCTCCGTGCTCGGCATCTTGCCGGCCTCGGTGTCCTGGTTTGCCTTGACGATCACCATGAAACGCATCGATGTGCTCCCTGACATTCACTTGAGGGGGGCCGATCCGGCCTGTGCTCCCCTGTAAGACGAGCGAGGTTCTACGATACCGACAGGGGCGCGGAAATTATTTCGGAGGTCATTGTTCCCAACGCGTCAGCGTTCCCAACGCGTCAGCGCGGCTGCGGCAGGAACCGGCCGTCCTGGAAGGCGGCGCCGAAATAGACCTCGATGCGGCGGACCTTGCCGCCGGCGAAGGTGAAAAACTCGGTGTTGCGAAAACTCCTGCCATCTGTTGCCAGGCAATGGTAGGTGACGAAGGCCTCGTCGCCCCGGACGAAGATGCGTTCGATGTCGTGGCGCGCGACCCAGCCGGTATCCCGCCAGCAGCGTTCGAAATAGCTCGCCTTGTCGAGGTCGTCGTCGAACGGGCTGGTGAAGCGGAAATCGTCGGCCAGCGCATCGCTGACCCCATGCCGGTCGTTGGCGAGATAGGCGGCGAACAGGCTTCGAATCAGGCGCTCGCGGTCGTCGGGCATCATCGCATCTCTCCTGGACTCCATTGCAAGACGCATCAGCCGCACTGATACCGACATAACTTCCGGCGCGAATTGGCGTGCACCGTCCGACGTCTTTTTTGTCGCACCAGTAAGCGTAGCGCTTCGCCCATCGCCATGCATATGGATTCAGAATGATCGCACTGTGAAAGACATAACTGTTACTGCGCGAAGTTTCGGAGCCGAGCTGCTTGTTCGCGTGGTTCACATTGTTCAACGGGCCGATGTAACCCTTACGGCAGTTGCATTCATTGCGCCCTCCGCGTTCCAGCGCCGAGGTCCGTGCAAACCTACCGCTCCCACCGCCGCGTCAACTGGCTTGCCCCTTCCGGCAACGCCTCGAACACCGGCGACGCCAGCACGGCATGGACGTGCAGCGTCGCCGTGCCCGAATTGCGAAAGCCGTGCTTGCAGCCGGCGGGAACCAGCAGCGACTGGCCCGCCGTGACCGCGACATGCTCGTCCTCGATCCACATCTCGGCTTCGCCCGCGCGCACCGTCAGCACCTCCTCGACCGGGTGGCTGTGTGTCGGCGCGCCGGCGCCGGGATCGACCCATTGCTCGAAGATRCAGAGCGCGGATGCGCCGTTGCGCGCCGACGTCACCATGCGCGTCGTCACACCTGGCCGCCATTCCTCGCGCGGGATCGCGTCGGGATCGATCGGCATGGTCTGAAGGCCTTTCTTGCCAGAACGAAAAGGCAGTAAAAGGAGCCGGCGCTCGCGCAACCGACCTCCCGGACACAGGATAGATCAGCAGATGCCGCAAGACCCGCAAAAAGTCGCCCTCGTCACCGGCGCCGCACGTGGCATCGGGCTTGCGACCGCCAGGAAATTTCTGGCCGAGGGCTGGCGGGTGGCGCTGCTGGACATCGAGGGCGAATTGCTCGGCCGCGCGGTCGCCGAGATCGACCAAAACGAGGCGACGCTGGCGCTGACCTGCGACGTCTCGGACGTGGCCGCGGTCGGCGCCGCGATCAAGGCGATCGGGCGGCAGTTCGGCCGGCTCGATGCACTCGTCAACAATGCCGGAATTGCCGTGTTCGCGCCGCTGATGGAGACGTCGGACGCCGACTGGCGTCGCGTGCTCGAGGTCAACCTCACCGGCCCGCTCCTCTGCACCAAGGCGGCGGTGCCGTTGATGCGCGACGGCAGCGGCGGCGCCATCGTCAATATCACCTCGATCTCGGCGGTGCGCGCCTCGACCTTGCGCTCGGCCTACGGCACCAGCAAGGCCGGGCTCGCGCATCTGACCAAGCAGCTCGCGGTCGAGCTCGCGTCTCTCAACATCCGCGTCAATGCGGTGGCGCCGGGGCCGGTCGACACCGCGATGGCCAAGCAGGTGCACACCCCGGAGATCCGCGCCGACTATCACGATGCCATTCCACTCAACCGCTACGGCCTGGAAGAGGAACTCGCGGAAGCGATCTTCTTCCTGTGCTCGGATCGATCGAGCTACATCACCGGCCAAATTTTGGCCGTCGATGGCGGCTTCGATGCGTCGGGCATCGGTCTGCCGACGCTGCGCGGGCAGCGGCGGAACGGGTGAACCTGGTAGGGTGGGCAAAGGCGCGACGCGCCGTGCCCACAATCTCTCCGGATTTGCGGTGCTATTGGTGGGCACGCGGAGCCTGTCATCGGGCGCACATTCGCGCGACCCGGTGGCTTTGCCCACCCTACGGCATCGAATGTGCGGAGAGTACCATGCGACGCGTCTCCTTCATGAAAGTCTGGATGCTGGCATCAGCACTCTTCGCCGCCGCGCCCGCTTCCGCCGAAATCCGCATCATCCAGTCACCGGGCGGACAGGTCGGGCCGTTCCTCGACCTGTTCGAGAGGGTGCGCGAGAGCGGCGAGCGCGTGGTGATCGACGGTCCCTGCCTGTCCGCCTGCACGCTGGTGCTGAGCATCGTGCCGGACGAGCGCATCTGTGTCACGAAACGCGCCGTGCTCGGCTTCCATGCAGCGCGCTCGGTCGACCGGCGCGGGCGCTTTTACGCCGAACCGGAAGCATCCGAAGCAGTGCTGCGAGCCTATCCCGGCCCGGTGCGCGACTGGATCAGCCGCCACGGCGGTCTCTCGTCGCGATTGCTTCTGTTGAAGGGCCGCGATCTCGCCGCGATCTATCCGCGCTGCCGGTGACGATTCGACGGTCCGCAGCAGCGTGACCTGGATCAACGCGCCGGTGTCCGGCGATTAGGCATTTCCCGGAAATCCCGCCGCTCCGGACGCCGATTCCGCTCAAGCGCTTCGCAACGCCTGCCCAATTTACGCGGTTTCCGGCTTTTTCACGACCGACTATGATGATCGCGGCCAGACTGAGGCTCTCTCGGGGCTCGCGAAGCGGGACCGTCACATCTCAGCAGTGGTCGCAGAATACGATGGTCGCGTTTTTTCAAGATCGTTCATTTTCACCCGGGTCGCTTGCCATGCAGCCCCTCGATTTCCGCTACCGCCTGTCGGATCAGGGACGCATTGTCCTTGGCCAGCTGAGCTTCGAAGAAACCCTCGAATTCGAACTGCTGTCGCAGCGCGACCGCGAGGGTCTGATGGACCTTCCGTCCGAGCTGCGCCTGCTCGAGCTCTATGTGAAGTATATTGGCTCGGGCGTGCCGGCTTCGCGCGCGCCATCACAGCCCGCATGGCAGGCAGCCGAGCCGCCGCGCCGGCGAAGGCCGCCAGCGCGGACACTGCGACCGCGCAACTACATTGTTCCCATGATTGTCGTCGCAAGCGTCAGCTTCACGCTCATCGCGTTGCTGGTGAGTTGACGCGACGCGCAGCGTCGGCGGAAATGTGCTGCATCTGCGAACAGCGTCATACTAACGCCAAGTTGGCTTGGCATATCTAACGCCACGACTCGATCTCTGCGGAGGCGTTCATGGCCATCATCGGCAACGACGGACTCGCCGATGGGCAAACGCCGTCATCACCTTCACGCAAAGCGAGCGAACATGCCTTCGCCCTGACGTTTCTGTCGGCGAGCGCGATCGCAACCGTCGGCTGGCTCTACGTGCTCGCAGAGGGAGCCATGACCGTCACAAACTGGCTGTTCTTTTAAAGGAGAGTCTGAATCAACGGCGCCAGCTTCACGCTTGCGCAGATCAGCATTCCCCAAAGAGCAAAATTGATTTGCAGCGCCGCCGCCATCGGTCGCTCCCCTTCCAAGTCACGCCCACCCTGGTTTGTAGAAATTATGAACCACAATTAACGATTCTGACGCGGAGTTCACAGCCTAATATTGCGCCAGTTGTTGTGCGATGCGGTCCGCACCTTTTCACGATGCGGCCTCACTGCTCTCGCAAAGTCTTGCGAAGCAAGATTCGATACTCGGCCATGCCGGCCACCTCGTTTCCCTTAAGTTCCATTTAACCGACGCGATGCAAAGTTTCCCACGCGGATTTTTGCGTGTCGCGTACCGCACTGAAGGTCCGGCATGATGCGATACGGCTTCGTCCTGCTCACTTTTTGCGCAGCGATCACGGGATGCACAGTCGCACCGGCGCAGGAGCGCCGCCCGATCGCATGGGATGGCCTCGGCCAGGATCCGAACCGGCCCTCCATCACGAAGCGTCGCGCAACGAATCAAGCCCCCGTCGCGGGTGATCCCAATCAGGAACGGGAAAGAGTGCTCGGCACGTTGCGCCCCTACTCCGATGCATGGTGGGTGGTCCATGACGAGATCGAAGCGGAGAATGACAGGCAGCTCGGCACCAAGCTCGTGATCTGCCCTCGCTGCGTTCCGTCAGCGCCGCCGAGCGAGGACGTGACGGGATCGGTCCGTTGAGAACGCGCGCGGCCGATCGGCGCGTATGAGGTGACGACGTGCCCCTCCCCCGCAATCACGGAGGGAGGGGGATCTCCGCTTGTGCATTCAGGCGGTCGCGCCGGTCACATTCCTTCCGCCGGGCAGTTCACCATCCAGGGAATGCCGAACTTGTCGACGCACATGCCAAAGCCCTTGGCCCAGAACGTCTTGCTGTAGGGCATGGTGACCGAGCCGCCGTCGGCGAGCGCGTTGAACTTGCGCTCACCGTCCGCGGGGTCCGTGACCGTGAACGAGATCGAAAAGCCCTGCGGCTTGTGAAAGTGCTCGGCCGGCACGTCGGAGGCCATCAGCACGCTGCCGTCGGGCAGCGACAGCCGCGCGTGCATGATCATCTTCTCGCGGCCCGGCGCGGCCGGCATGTCCGGCGGCGCGTCCGAGGACCGCATCATCGCATCGATCTTGCCGCCGAGCGTCTTGGCGTAGAAGTTGAACGCCGCTTCGCAGGTGTCCTGATAGAACAGATAGGGATTGAGCATCGTTTCTCTCCTTTTCCTTCCTTGGGCGTGAACCGCGTCATTTCTCGGTGAGCTTCTTCAGGCTGGCGAGGCCGGCCTCGAAGTCCTTGCCGATCATGCTGTCCATGTTCATGAAGACCTGCATCAGCTTGGACATGAACGGAGCCGGACCATACATCGCCCATGTGACCAGTGTGGCATCGCCTTGCGGCACAAAGGTGAACTCGGCGGTGTTGTGGCCTTCGAAGGGGCGCTCGAAATCGAGCTTGATGCGGAGCTTCGACGGCGTGCTCGCCTCGAGGATCTCCATGTGGCCGGCGCCGACATTGTTGTTCCCGTCCCAGGCATAGGTCGCGCCCTTGCCCCGCGCGCTTCCGCCGAAGGTCCGCTTCATGGCGGGGTCGCGGTTCTCATAGGGCGACCAGTTGGTCCAGAAGCGGAAGTCGGCGACCACCGGATAGATGGCATCGGCCGGCGCCTTCACGGCGAGCGAGCGCTCGACGCGGAAGGTGTCGGGTTTCGTCAACGCGAAGACGAGGACGCCCGCAAGTCCGACCGCGAGCACGAGGGCGATGATGGCAATGGCTTTCAGCATAGGTAGCTCCCTGGATACGGGATTAAGACGAAGGGAGGAGGCTGAGGCCGACAAGACGGAATGAGATTTTTTGGCTCGTCATTCCGGGATGGTCCGAAGGACCAGACCGGAATCTCGAGATTCCGGGTTCGGTCCTGCGGACCSCCCCGGAATGACGGCAAGCCGTCATTTCACCTTCGCGCCCTGCCTGGCGCCGCCGTTGGCGCCCTTCGGCTGGCTGTCCCGGATCAGGCGATCGAGATGCATGCGAATATGGGCGGCCTCGGCCGAGGTGTTGGCGAGGGCGATGGCGCGGTCGAAGGCGATGCGGGCTTCGTCGTTGCGGCCGAGCTGCATTAGGAAGGCGCCGCGCACGCCGTAGAAATGGAAGTAGTTGGCGAGTTTCGGCGCCAGCGGCTCGATCAAGTCGAGCGCGGCCTGCGGTCCGCGCACCTTGGAGACCGCCACCGCGCGGTTGAGCGTCACCACCGGCGAGGGCTGCACCACCTCGAGCGCGCCATAGAGCAGGTCGATCTGCGCCCAGTCGGTTTCCGCCGGCGTCGCGGCGCGCGCATGCAGCGCGGCGATTGCCGCCTGGATCTGGTAGGGCCCGCTGCGGCGATGGCGCATCGCCTTGTCGATCAAGGCAAGGCCCTCCGCGATCATGGTGCCGTTCCACTGCGAACGGTCCTGGTCATCGAGGAGAATGAGCGTGCCGTCTTCGGCAAAGCGCGCGTTGCTGCGCGCATGCTGCAACAGCAACAGCGCCGCCAGCCCCATGATCTCCGGCTCGCTCTGGAACAGCCGCAGCAACAGCCGCGCCAGCCGGATCGCCTCCTCGCACAGCGGCTTGCGTAGCTCCGCGGTATCGCCGCTCGCTGAATAACCCTCGTTGAAGATCAGGTAGATCATCGCCGCAACACCGGCGAGCCGCTCGGCGCGCTCGACCGGGCCCGGCGCCTCGAACGGCACGCCGGCGTCCGCGACCTTGGCCTTGGCGCGCGTGATGCGCTGCTCCATCGCCGCATCCGAGACCAGGAAGGCGCGCGCGATCTGTTTCACCGTCAGGCCCGATACGATCCGCAGGGCGAGCGCGATCTGCTGCGTCGCCGGCAGTTGCGGATGGCAGCAGATGAACATCAGCCGCAGGATGTCGTCGCGATAGTGCGAGCCGTCGAGCCGCTCGGCAAGCGCACCTTCCGCGTCGTCGAGATCGGAGATCGCCTGGTCGTCCTCGGGCAGCGGTTGCTGCTTGCGGGCACGCCGGACTTCGTCGATCGCGACGTTGCGGCCGACCATGATCAGCCAGGCCGCCGGGTCGCGCGGCGGCCCGTTCTGTGGCCAGGTCTTCAGCGCGCGCAGGCAGGCATTCTGGAACGCCTCCTCGGCGGTATCGAGATCGCGGAAATAGCGCAGCAGTGCGCCGACCGCCTGGGGTCGCGCCGAGGTCAGCGCGGTCTCGATCCAGGCGGTATCGGCCTCGCTCACGTCAGACTTCCTCCGGGCCTGAACACGCCGACGGGACGCACCTCATAGGCGCCGCCGGGATTGGCCGCACCAAGATCGCGCGCGACGTCGAGCGCGTCGTCGAGGTTCTTGCAATCGACGATGTAGAAGCCGAGCAACTGCTCCTTGGTCTCGGCATAGGGGCCATCGAGCACCAGCGGCGGATCTTCCTTGCGCAGGGTCGCCGCCGCGGTGGTCGGCAGCAGCCGCGCCACCGGGCCGAGCCGCCCCTGCTGCGTGAGCTTCTCCTGCACCACGGCGAGCTTCTTCATCACGGCCTCGTCCTGGTCCTTGCTCCAGGAGGCGACGAAGTCCTCGTCATGATAGCAAAGGATCGCATAAAGCATGGGCAGGACCTTCCGTAACTCGTGTTTTAAAGACGATCCACTATGCCCCGCCCCGACAGGGCTGCGGAAAAAAATTGCAAGAAAAATCCGACAGATCGTGCCAAGGAGGGCCTTCTCAAGCGGAACCCGACGAGGCACTTCGAATGACCAAAGGCACACTGGCCGTCCTGATCAACAGCACGCAGCAGAACTGGCTGCCGCAGCGCTGGAAGGCCCGTTTCGATTCGGTCTGCGGCGGCCGCCGCGTGGTGCTGCTGCCCGATGCCGGGCTCGATCCGGCGGAGGTGCACTATGCCGCGGTATGGAAGCCGGTGCCGGGCGACCTTGGCGCCTTTCCCAATCTGCGTGCGATCTTCAATCTGGGCGCGGGCGTCGACGCGTTGATGGCGGACAAGAGCCTGCCCGATGTGCCGCTGGTCCGCGTCGCCGTGCCCGACCTGACCAACCGCATGACCGAATATGTCGTGCTGCACGTGCTGATGCACCACCGCCAGGAGCTCTATCTGCGGCAGTCGCAGCGCGAGAAGCGCTGGGAGCCGACCTATCAGTGGCCGGCGAGCGCGGTGACGGTTGGCGTCATGGGACTTGGCACGCTTGGCGCCGACGCGGCCGACGTGCTGCGGCGGCTCGGCTTCCGCGTCACGGGCTGGAGCCGCAGCCCACGCGCGATCGAGGGCGTCGCGTGCTTCCATGGCACGGCAGGAATGGATGCGTTCCTGCGCACGACCGATATCCTGGTCAGCCTGTTGCCGCTGACGCCTGATACGCACGGCATCCTCAACCGCGACGTCTTCACAAAACTCAACCGCACGAGCCCGCTCGGCGCACCCGTCGTGATCAATGCCGGCCGCGGCGGCCTTCAGAACGAGGCCGACATTCTAGCTTGCCTCGATGACGGCACGCTGGGCGCCGTCTCGCTCGACGTCTTCGTGCAGGAGCCGCAGCCAAGGGACAGCCGGTTCTGGACCCACCCGAAGGTGGTGCTGACGCCGCACAACGCGGCCGACACCGACGCGGAAGCAATCTCGGCCTATGTCGCCGAACAGATCGCAAGGTTCGAGGCGGGCGGCGTGCTGGAGAACGTGGTGGATCGGACCCGGGGGTATTAGGGCTCGCTAGCTCCACACACCCCGCTGTCGTCCCGGCGAAGGCCGGGACCCATAGCCACAGGGCGGCATTTGGCGGAGGATCGTAGTTCGGTACTGCGACCGACTACCATCGATAGATTCCGCGGTATCGGTCCTGGCTTTCGCCAGGACGACAGCTTTGTTTTGGCGGGCAGCCCGGCCCCCCACAACCACCCCGGCAGCCGCCCCCGTTCACCCTCTCTTAGCGAGAAGTTGATAGTCGTTCTTAACCAACGCTCAAAGAACGAGTCGGACATGCGGACGACGCTCGGCCTCAGGATGCGGATCACGGTTGCGCTGGCGGTGACGGCGGCGGCGACCGCGCTGTTTGCCGTGCTGGGCGCGATGTGGATCATCGCAGGCATCATCGACCGCGCCGACCAGCGCGAGCTGCGCAGCCATTACGACGCCCTGCAATCGCGCATCGCCGAGGAATCGCAACGCGCCGCCGCGATGAGCGCCGTGGTCGCCGCGATGCCGGCGACGCAGGAGGCGATGGCGAAGCAGGACCGCGAGGCCCTGGTGCGGCTGTTCGGGCCGGTGTTCGCCGCCATCAAGTCGGACTACGGCGTCGATCAGTTCCAATTCCACGTGCCTCCGGCGTCCTCGTTCCTGCGCGTGCACCAGCCGGCAAAATTCGGCGACGACCTCTCGGGCTTCCGCAAGACCGTCGTCGTCGCCAACCAGGAGCGCCGGGTCGTGGTCGGCCTCGAGGGCGGCGTGGCCGGGCTCGGCATTCGCGGCGTGGTGCCGATCGCGCAAGCCGGCAAGCATCTCGGCAGCGTCGAGTTCGGCCTGACCTTCGGCCAGCCCTTCCTCGACGACTTCAAGACCAACCACCATGTCGACGTCGCCTTCCATCTTTCCGACGGCGGCAGCTTCAAGCTGTTCGGCGGCACGCTGAAGGGCAAGAGCTTCTTCGAGGCGGCCGAATACGGCCGCGCCACCGAGGGCGGCATCACGGTGCGGCGGGCCAAGCTGGAGAGCACGCCGGTCGCCGTGCTGCTCGGACCGATCAAGGACTTTTCCGGCAAGCCGCTCGGCGCGGTCGAGCTGGTGATGGACAATGCCGACTACGAGGCCTCCGCCGACCGCGCCTGGTGGCTTTCGATCGGCATCGCCGCGCTCGGGCTCGTGCTCGCGGCGATCGTCGGCTATCTGATTGCGCGGAGCATTTCGCGCCCGATCCTGTCCATCACCTCGGTGATGCGCGAGCTTGCGGACGGTCGGCTCGACGTCGCCATCCCCGCCAGCAAGGCGAATGACGAGGTCGGCGCGATGGTGAAGGCGGTTGCGGTGTTCCGCGACAATGCGCTGAATTTCAGCAAGCTTCAGGCCGAGCAGCTGGAGGCCAAGGCGCAGTCCGAAGCGGAGAAGCGGCGCGCCTTCGCCGCGCTCGCCGACAATTTCGAGGCCAGCATCCGTGACGTCGTCACCACGGTGTCAGCGGCCGCGGTCGAGATGGAGCACACGGCGCGCTCGATGTCGGCCATCGTCGAGCAGTCACGCCAGCAGACGCGCACGGTGTCATCGGCCTCGGCGCTCGCCTCGGAGAACGTGCAGACGGTCGCGGCCGCCGCCGAACAGCTGTCGTCGTCGATGACCGAGATCAGCCGGCGGCTGGCGCATGCGACCGAGGTGGTGGGCAAGGCCGCGAGCGACGGACGGCAGTCCAATGCACGCGTGCAGAGCCTGGCCGAGGCGGCGCAGAAGATCGGCGACGTCGTCTCCTTCATCAGCAGCATCGCAGGCCAGACCAACCTGCTCGCGCTCAACGCAACCATCGAGGCGGCGCGCGCGGGTGAGGCCGGCCGCGGCTTCGCCGTCGTCGCCTCCGAAGTGAAGGCGCTGGCAACCCAGACCGCCAAGGCAACCGAGGAGATCGGCGCGCAGGTCACGGCCGTGCAGGGCGAGACCAGTGGCGCCGTGGAGGGCATCCAGTCGATCTGCGCGACGATCCAGCAGGTCGACGAAATCTCGGCCGCGATTGCCGCCGCCGTCGGCCAGCAGGGCACGGCGACCCAGGAGATCGCGCAGAACGTCCAGCAGGCGGCCGCGCGCACCGGCGAGGTCTCGCAAAACATCGCCGGCGTCACCGACGGCATCGCCGCCACCGGCACGGCGGCGGAGGAAGTGCTGGGCTCGGCCGTCGAGCTGTCGAAACAGTCGCAGCGGCTGCGGGATGAAGTCGACCGCTTCCTCGCGCATATCCGCGCGGCGTAGCGGGCGCTTCTCGCGCCACCCTGAAGGTGTCGTCCTGGCTAGCGCGCGCCACAAACTCCGTGTCGTCCCGGCGAAGGCCGGGACCCATAACCACAGGACATAGTTTGGCGGAGGATCGCAGTTCGGTACTGCGATCAACTACAATCGATAGCTTCCGCGGTGGGTCCCGGCCCCCGTGCGCAATTGCGCACTAGGCCAGGACGACGGCTCAGGATTTGACTCCCACCATCACATCGATCGCCCCCTTCACGATCGCCTCCAATTCCTTGCGCGACACGCGGGCGCGGGAGCGGATGGCGATGGTGTGCACGGTGGCTGACGCGAGTTGCGCCAGCACCGCCGGATCCGAACTCTCCGGCAACTCGCCCTTCTCCCTGGCGCGGCGGAAGCAACTGGCAAAGGCCTTGTCGAGTTCGGTGAGCCCATCGAGCACCATGGCGCGGATGTCGGGATCGCTGACGGCTTCGGACGCCGCGGTGACCACCGTGAAACAGCCGCGCGGACCGGTCTCGCCGGAGAGATAGATGTTCAGCGCGGACGCGAAGATGCGTTCCAGCCTCTGCCGCACCGGCATCTCCTCGCGAAAGATCGCGACCATCGAGGCGCGCGCGTCCTCGCGGTAGCGCTGGTAGCTCTTGATGTAGAGCTCACGCTTGTCGCCGAAGGCGCCATAGAGGCTCGGCCGGTTCATGCCCGTCGCTTCGCTGAGATCGTCGAGCGAGGTCGCAGCGAAACCCTGGGTGCGGAACAGGTCGAGCGCCTTGCCGAGCGCGACGTCGGGCTCGTAGGCGCGCGGGCGGCCGCGGCGCTTGGGCTGCTCGGATGCCGCTTCGGGCGGTCCCTTTGATTTTTGTACCATCTCGCAAAATAATCCTTGACCACCCCAATATTATACAGGACARTACAAAAATCAATCTGGCCAGGTTGAGCGACACCACAAGGGAATTGCCAAGGAGGCTACAGATGGATGTTTATTTCTCGCCGCTCGCCTGTTCGATGGCGACCCGCGTCGCGCTGTATGAAGCCGGCGCCGAGGCGAATTATCTCGAAGTCGATCCGCCGACCAAGACAGTGCTGAACGACGGCTCCGACTTCCGCGCCGTCAACCCGATCGGCCTCGTGCCGACGCTGCGCACCGACGAGGGCGCGGTGCTGACCGAGAACGCGGCGATCCTGCAATACGTCGCCGACCGTTTCCCGGAATCCGGCATCGGCACGCGACCGGGCATCGACCGCACCCGCCTGCATCAATGGCTCTGCTTCATCGGCACCGAGCTGCACAAGGGCCTGTTCGTGCCCGTGCTCGACCGCAAGGCGCCGCAGGAGGTGAAAGCCTATGTGCTGGAGAAGAACCTGTCGCGGCTCGACTATCTCGACACCTACCTGAAAGGCCGCGACTTCCTGCTCGATCATTTCAGCGTCGCCGACGCCTACCTCGTCACGGTCATCAACTGGACCATGGCGACGCCGCCGATCGAGCTCGCGAAATGGCCGAACCTGAAGGCCTATTACGACCGCCTGCGCGCACGGCCCTCGATCGCCAAGGCGATCGCGGAGGAGTTCGAGCTGTACAAGGCCGAGCAGGCCCGGAAGAAGGCGGCGGCGTAGGCCAAAGCCATAGCCGATATTGCGCAGACCAGCGGCGTCGTCCAGGTTGGACCGGGACGACGCCGCTCATTTGAGCAATGCAGCTATTTCGGCGCCTGCAGCACGACCCCGTAGTGGCCGTAGATCCGGTCGATCGTGCCGTCGTTTCGCAACCGTTCAAGGGCTCCATCGATGGCTTCGCGCAACGCATCATCCGGACGGAC
>NZ_JBFULT010000150.1:0-13640 GCF_054049755.1 Bradyrhizobium sp. P5_C11_2 | reverse complement strand
CTCCCCGCAAGCGGGGAGAGGCGAAGCCTGGGACTCGCTCCTCGACGCTACTGCGCGGTCTCGATCTTCAGCTGCTTGATCTTGCGATACAGCGTGGCGCGGCTAAGCTTCAGCGCACGCGCCGCTTCTGTCACGCGGCCGCCGTGCTTGCGCAGCGCCTCGACGATCGTCGCGCGCTCGGCCGCAGCGAGGTCCGGTTCCGCCGCACGGCCACCGAACGGCGGCAGATCGAGATCGGCATCGGCGATGACGCCGTTCTCCGCGGTGCAGCCGGCAAGCCGCAGCACGTGTCGGAGCTGGCGCATGTTGCCGGGATAGTGATAGGCCGAGAGCAACGCCCAGGCCTCGTCCGACAGGCGGCAATTGGGCGCTTCCTCGCGTGCGATCTGGCGAATGATGTCGTCGCGGTCGGCGCGCTCGCGCAAGCTCGGCAGCTTCACCTCCATGCCGCGGAGACGAAAATAGAGATCGGCGCGGAAGGCGCCCTCCTCCGCCATGCGGCCGAGATCGCGGTGCGTGGCACTGATCAATCGGATATCGACGGGCACGGGCTTGAGTGCACCGAGCGGCCAAACCTCGCGATTTTCCAGCACACGAAGCAGACGCGTCTGCAATGCGATCGGCATGTCGCCGATCTCGTCCAGGAACAGCGTGCCGCCGTCGGCCTGCACGATCAGCCCCTTCGAGCCGTCGCGCCGCGCGCCGGTGAAGGCGCCGGCCTCGTAGCCGAACAGCTCGGCATCGATCAGGCTCTCCGGCATCGCCGCGCAGTTCAGCGCGACATAGTGGTTACGGGCCCGATTGCTCGCAGCGTGAATCGCGCGCGCGAACACATCCTTGCCGACGCCGGTCTCGCCATGCAGCAGCACCGGCAGATTGTGATCGCCGATGCTCCTGAGTCGTTTTACGCTTTTGATCAGGCCGGGATCGCGGCCGGCGAGCCGGTGCAGCGCATCGAAGCGGTCGACGGGGGCGTCACGAGGCCGCGTGGATGACCTTGCGCGCAGCGGCGGCGCAACATGACCCTGGCCCAACGGGCTGCCGTCGGCGCGGCGCAGCTCGACCACCTCGTCGGCGCTGCGCGCGACGTGATGATCGAATCTGACATAGCGCGACAGATCGATGCCGGAGGCGATCATGCCGTCAGTGAGGCCCAGCAGCGCGCGGGCGGAGCGACAGGCGCCGACGATGCGGCGGTCGTCGTCATAGGCGAGCAGGCCGCTGCCGCCGTCGCCCGGCACGGTCGCGATCCAGGCATTGCGGAAATGCCCGCGGAAGATCGCGCCCTCGATCCGCCGTGTCGCCTCCATCGTGACCGCGAGCGCAAGCTGGTGCGCGGCGCGTGCGAGATCGTCGCGGCAGGAGGTGATGTTGACGGCGCCGGCAAGGCGGCCCGCCTGGTCGAACAGCGGCGCCACGGCGCAGGAGAACATGTGCCACTGCGCACGAAAATGCTCGTCGCGGTGCACCAGGATCGGCTTCTCCTCCGCAAGGGCGGTGCCGAGGCCATTGGTGCCCTCGAAGGCTTCTGCGAAATTGGAGCCGGTGTAGATCTTCCAGTCCATGAACATTCTTGCGTCCGCTTCCCCCGGCAAGCGGCTGAACAGCATGGTTGCGTTGACATCGGCCAGATTGACGCAATAGCCGGCGTCGCGCAGCACGCGGGCGAGATCGTCGAGCTCGGGGGTCGCGAGCCGGATCGTCTCCTCGAGCGGCTCGGCAATATGCCGGATCTCGGCCTCGGTAAGCGTCTGCGGCGGCCCCTGACGGGCGGGATCGAGCTTGTGGCTGATCAGGCAGCGGCGCCAGGAATTGGCGATCCGCGAAGAGGCATCGACGTCGGCCACATGATTGGCGACGGACAAGACACGGGCGACATGGTTCGAGGCCGACAAGCTGGCCATCGCGGACGTCTCCACCCTGTATTATGGTGCAAAGTCTGGCACCACAGGCCGGGATGTCAACCGGGAACGGGCGCGGCGCTCCTTCTCGTCATTCCGGGGCGCGCGTAAGCGCGAACCCGGAATCCCGAGATTCTCAGGTGTGCAATTGCACACCATAGTTCGATGCTCCGCATCGCCCCGGAATGACGTCGTCTACAAATTGCTGCACCGCCCTCACCACGTATCGATACACGGCCGCCTCTTCGCCGTCCTTGCCGGCGGCTTCGGCACTGACCTAAGCCCCGCCATGATCCAACGCCGCGTCTCCGTGGGGTCGATGACGTTGTCGATCTCGAACACGGACGCGATCGAGACCGCCTTGCCGTTGGCGTAGAGCTCGGCGACCTTGTTGCGGTAATAGATCTCGCGCTCTTCGGGATCGGCGATCGCCTCCATCTCCTTGCGGAAGCCGAGGCGGACATAGCCTTCGAGGCCCATGCCGCCGAATTCGCCCGTCGGCCAGGCCGCGGTGAAGAACGAGGCATGGAAGCCGCCGCCGATCATCGACTGCGCGCCCAGCCCATAGCCCTTGCGCAGCACGATGCCGAACAACGGCACGGTGAGGCTGGCGCCGGTCACGAACATGCGCGAGACGTGGCGCACGATCGCGGTCTTCTCCGCTTCCGGACCGACCATGAAGCCGGGCGTGTCGCAGAGCGAGACAATCGGCAGATCGAAGGCGTCGCACAGCTGGAGGAAGCGCGCGGCCTTGTCGCCGGCATCGGCATCGATGGCGCCGCCGAGATGGCGCGGGTTGTTGGCGATCAGGCCGAACGGCTTGCCTTCGATGCGGATCAGCGCGGTGATCATGCCGACGCCGTAGTCGCGGCGCAGCTCCAGCACGGAATCCTTGTCGGCGACGAGATCGATCACGCTGCGGATGTCGTAGACGCGCAGGCGGTTCTCGGGGATGGCGCGGCGGAGCAGGCGCTGGTCGGCGGCTTGCCACTCCGTCACCGCGCCCTGGAAATAGGACAGGTATTTCTGCGCAACGGACGTCGCCTCCTCCTCGTCCTCGACGAGGATGTCGATCACGCCGTTCGGCGACTGGAACGAGACCGGGCCGACCTCGGCCGGATGATAGACGCCGAGACCACCGCCCTCGATCATGGCGGGGCCGCCCATGCCGATCGAGGCGTTCTTGGTCGCGATGATCACGTCGCAGCAGCCGAGCATCGCGGCATTGCCGGCAAAGCAATAGCCGGAGACGACGCCGATCACAGGCACAAGGCCGGAGAGCCTTGCGAACTGCACGAAGGACGGGCCGTCGAGACCTGTCATGCCGAGCCGGTCGGTGTCGCCGGGCCGGCCACCGCCGCCCTCGGCGTAGAACACCAGCGGCACGCGCCAATCTTCCGCCAATGTCAGCATGCGGTCGATCTTCTTGTGGTTCATGTGGCCCTGCGTGCCCGCGAGCACGGTGTAGTCGTAGGCCACGACGATGCAGCGCGCGCCCTCCGGGCCGAAATGCTCCGCATTGACGGTGGCAACGCCCATCACGAGGCCGTCGGCCGGCGTGTTCTTGATGAGATCATCGAGCTTGCGCCGGCGGCGCTGCGCAGCGATCGCGAGGCTGCCGTACTCCATGAAGGAGCCGTCGTCGACGAGCTGCGCGACGTTCTCGCGGGCCGTGCGCTGGTTGGTGTTGCGGCGCCGCTCGACCGAGGCCGGCCGGTTCGCATCGAGCGTGTTGGCCTGTCGCGCGATCAGCTCGGCGAGGTCGGGGCGGATATGATCAAGATCGACATCGGTCTCCGCCGCGGAATGATCGGCCGCGACGTCGAGCGGCTCGAGATACATGATCGGTTCGCCATGCATCAGCGTGACGCCATCGCCGGCGACGAGCTTCATCACGCGGCCGCCCTGCTCGGCCATGACGAGATGTTCCATCTTCATGGACTCGATCACGGCGAGCTGCTGGCCGGGACGCACGACCTCGCCTTCCTTCACCTGGATGGTGACGATGGTTCCCTGCAAGGGTGCCGCGACCATCACCGTGCCTTCAGGCACGACCTGCACGACTTGGGCCTCGGTGCCGTGAACGCCGCTTCGCTCGGTCGCGGCAAAGTAGAGCGGCTTGGCCGCGCCGTCGGCCGCCTCCACGAGCTTCGCGATGTTGCGGTCGATGAAATCGGTCGCGATGCGATTGGTCCTGAAATCGGGATGCGCGAGTACCGCCTGGAGAAAGGCGATGTTGGTGACGACGCCGTCGATCCGGAATTCGCGCAAGGCGCGCGAAGCCTTGGCGACCACGTCATGCCAGGCCTCGCCCGGCGTATATACGATGACTTTTGCGAGCAGCGAGTCGAAAGCCGCGCTGGTCTTGTAGCCCGCATAGCCAAAGCTATCGACACGGACGCCGGGTCCCGACGGCGGCTCGAACACGGCGAGCACGCCGCCGGTCGGATGCGTCGCGCCTGTCTCGTCCAGCGTCTCCATGTTGACGCGGAGCTGCATGGCGTAGCCGCGCGGCTTCGGGATCGATCCTTGCGCAAGGTCGAGCGAGGCCAGCGTGCTGCCCGCGGCGACGGCAAGCTGGGCGCGGACGAGGTCGAGGCCGAGCACCGCTTCCGTCACGGTGTGTTCGACCTGGAGCCGCGGATTGGCCTCGATGAAGGCAAAGCTGTCCTCCGCCGTGCCGTCGACCAGGAACTCGAAGGTACCGAGATTGTCGTAACCCGCGGCGGTCGCGAGTTGCTTCGCCGCCTCGATGATGCGACCACGCAAGGGCTCGCTCAGCGACGGGCTCGGCGCCACCTCGATCAGCTTCTGGTGCCGACGCTGGATGGTGCATTCGCGTTCCCAGAGATGAGAGATCGCGCCATGGCGGTCGCCGATGATCTGCACCTCGATATGGCGCGCCTGGCGGATCAGCCGCTCGGCATAGACGCCGTCGAAGCCGAACGCCGCCTTGGCCTCGGACTGGCAGCGCGCATAGGCTTCCGCGAGGTCAGTCGCGCTCTCGACCACGCGCATGCCGCGGCCACCGCCGCCGGCCATCGCCTTGATCACGATCGCCGCGTTGCTGCCAAGCGACGTGAAGAACGCCGTGATCTCCTCCAGCGAGGACGGCCCGCTGGTGCCGGCGATGATCGGCACGCCGCAGCGCTTTGCCAATTGCCGCGCCGCGACCTTGTCGCCGAACAACTCGAGCGCCGCGGCCTTCGGCCCGACGAAAACAATGCCCGCGTCGCCGCAAGCCCTGGCGAACGCCGCGTTCTCGCTGAGGAAGCCGTAGCCGGGATGCACGGCGTCGCAGTCGGCGCCCTTCGCCGCCTTCACCACGGCCTCGATGTCGAGATAAGCCCGCGCGCCGCGGCCGGGGATTTCGACCGCCTCGTCGGCAACACGCACATGCAGCGACAGCGCGTCATCCACGGGGTGGATCGCAACCGTCGCAATGCCGGCGTCGGCAGCTGCGCGCGCGATACGAATGSCAATCTCGCCGCGATTGGCGATCAGGAGTTTCTTGAACGACATGCAGCTGTCTCCATGCCCAGCGAGCCGAGGCGAGGGTCGGCAGGTTCGATGATCCTGCTTCTTCACTTTAGCCGCGGCCGTCAAGGGTCGGGAAGCCGGTCGCGACGATGCTCCCGCGGGCCGGAATATCAGTCGGCGGCGCGCGCGGTGATGAGGCGAATAATCCGCCGTACGGCAGACGGGATCGGCGCGATGACCGGCACGGTGAACATCGGCTGGAGCTCGCGCGCGGCCTCGCCGAGCGGCCCGCCGCCGATGATCACCGCCTCGGCGCCATCCTGCGCGATGCAGGCCTCGACCGCACCGGCGAGGGCCGCACGGAGTTGCGCCGGGTCGCGCATCAGGTCTTGCGGATCGCCCTCGGCAAAGCGTGTGCCGGTATAGCAGGATCGCAATCCCAGCGCGTCCGGCAGGGCGTCGATCTTGGATTTGAGCAGCGGCGTCGTGGTCGCCACGCCGAAACGGCGGCCGTTCTCGGCGGCTTCCAGCATCGAGGACTCGCCGATGCCGACCGCGAGCGGTGTCACGCCAGCCCTGATCGCGCCCAGGCCGGGATCGCCGAAGGCCGAGACGATGAAGCCGTCGCATGCGCGCGCGTGCACCTGTGCAATCTCGGCAACTTCAGGTGCAGCCGCCTCCAGCGCATCCGGCGTCACGATCATCGAGGGCGCGCGGGTCGCGGTGGCACCGACGATCTCGATGCCGCCGGTAGCGACAGAACTCGCGATGGCGACCATCATCGCGGTGGTCGGCTCGAGACTGTTCGGATTGATCAGGAGGATGCGGCGCGGCTGCCGACCGGGGTTTTGGAGCATGCTCCTGCTATACTAGGCCGCCCGCACCCCTGCAACGAAGGTGCTGACTTCATCCTGGAGCGATTGCAGCTTCTGCGTCAGCCGTCCGCTCGATTGCAGCACGAGGCCGGCGGCCTGGCCGGTCTCCGCCGTCGCCTCGGTGACGCCGGAGATGTTCTGCGAGACCTGGTCGGTGCCTGAGGCCGCCTCCTGCACGCTGTGGGCGATCGCCTGCGTCGCGGCGCCCTGCTGCTCGACCGCGGCCGCGATCGACGACGAGATCTCGTTGACCTCCATGATGGTGCTGCGGATGCTCTCGATGTTGCCGACGACCTGGTTGGTCTCGGCCTGGATCGCCGAGATCTGCGCGCCGATCTCGTCGGTGGCCTTCGCGGTCTGGCTCGCCAGCGACTTGACCTCGCTCGCGACCACGGCAAAGCCCTTGCCGGCTTCGCCGGCCCGCGCGGCCTCGATGGTGGCGTTGAGCGCCAGCAGGTTGGTCTGCGAGGCGATCTGGTTGATGAGGTCGATGACCTCGCCGATCTTGTGCGCGGCCGCCGCCAGCCCCTGCACGGTGTCATTGGTGCGCTGGCCGTCCGCGGCCGCCTTGTCGGCGACGCTTGCTGCCTGCGCGACGCGCTGGCTGATCTCGCTGATCGAGGACGACAACTGGCCGGCGGCGGACGCCACCGTCTGCACATTGCTGGAGGCCTGCTGGCAGGCGGTGGCGACGAAACTCGCGCGATCGGTTGCCCTGTTCGCGGTCTCCGACATGCCTTGCGCCGCCTGCTGCATCTCCCGCGCCTCGTTGAAGACGTCACGGACCACGGCCTGGACGCTCGCCTCGAACCTGCCGGCGAGATCGGCCATCGTCTTGCGCTTCTCGTCATCGGCCGTGCGCTTCAGCACGTCCTGCTCGGCATGCATCTGGCGCACCGCCGACGCATTGTCCTTGAACACGGCGAGCGCCTTGGCAAGGCCGCCGACCTCGTCACGGCGATGGGTGTAGGGTACATCGAATGCGCTGTCGCCGGCGGCGAGGCGCTCGGTGAGCGCGGTGATCTTGGCGAGCGGCCGGGTGACGCTGCGGCCGATCACGAAGGAAGCGCCGAGCACGAGGACGAACACCGCAAGGCCCACGAGCGCGAACATCATCGCATCCTGGCGGAACACGGCGTCGACGTCGTCGATATAGATGCCGGTGCCGATGATCCAGCCCCAGGGCGCAAAGCCCTTCACATAGGAGATCTTGGCCACCGGCTGCTCGAAGCCGGGCTTGGGCCAGAGGTAGCTGTAGAAGCCCGCGCCCTGCTTGTTGACGACGTCAACGAAACCCGAGAACAGGCGGTTGCCGCTGGGGTCCTTCATGTCGGAGAGATCCTTGCCGTCAAGCTCGGGCTTGATCGGATGCATGATCATCTTCGCGGCCATGTCGTTGAGCCAGAAATACTCGACCTTGTCGTAGCGCAGGCTCTTGATCTCTGCCATCGCGGCCGCCTGCGCCTGCTCGCGCGAGAGTTTTCCTTCGCCCTCGAGCTTCTGATGGTGCGCCAGGATGCCGTAGCCGACATCGATCATCTGCTGCGTCTTGGCCTGGCGGTCGGCGATCATTTGCGTGCGCAGGGTCGAGAGCGCGATCGGCGCCAGCGCGATCATGCCGAGGAGGCTGATGCCAACGATCAGGACCAGCTTGAAGCTGATGCGGGAGAAAATCATCGGTGCTCGCGTGAATTGGCAATACAGATATGCCAGATTATCCCGAACGCCTTAGCAAAGCCTTAAGCATTCGGGTTCCCGCGAAATTGCGCGGTGAGGTCCATGGCTCACGAGTGACATCCTCTCCAACGCGACGTTCGGCTTGCCTTGAATAATTCCAAACAGCCGGCGCGCTGCCCCGCAGATCCGCGCCCAAAATCTAGAAGACCTCGATATTGGTCTGCCGCACGTTGACTTGCGCGAGGCTCTGGCAGAACGATCGACGCAGATATCAAGCGCCAGCCGCGGCGCGAGCGAAGCCAAAGGCCAGAGGCTCAATGCAGCAATCTGCTTATGTCAAATCCGTCGATCTGCCGGCGCTTTGCGCGGCCGAGCGACTCTTCATCTGGGGCTTTCGGGCAAAGGCACGCAGCGGAAGCGCCGTTCCGACCGCAGCCGATATCCAGCAGGTGTACGACCATTTCCGCGTGGGCGATGCCGTGCCCTCGCTGGAATCCATCATCGAGATCTTTGCCTGCACGGCGCACACCGCCATCGAGGTCCACTGCCCCACCTGTCCGCGCGTGTCGGACAGCGAGCACGGGATCATGCGGGCGATCGCCGCGGCGCAGAAGGACCAATTCGACGTCGCGCGCGAGCAGTTCGCGTGCTGGCTGCCGGCGGTCGGCGCCGATTGGGCGCTGCATCCCGTCCGGGGGCTGGCGACGATCTTCCGCATGGCTGGTCTCGTTCTGCCCGACCGGCAGGTTCAGTCGCTCGACCTTGACCGGACGATGGCCATGAAGAGCTGGCTGGTGGGAAGTCCCACCTTGCACTGACGAGATCATTCATGATCCAGGATGCATGCGCTTCGATGCCGGCCTCGTCTGCGGAGGCCGGTCAATCGCGGCTCTGTCCGCTCGACGCAGCGTTTTCGGCGCGCCCGAGCGTGGAATGCTACGATGATTTTTGCCGCGTCGCGCTCTCGCTGTTCCGCTTCATCGGCGCGGCCTATGCGACCGGCGCGTCCGATTGCTGGGATGCGGCCTATCGCTTTGCCGACGAAGCGCCCGGCATTGCCGACAGTCCGCTGCTGGTCGCGCGGGTTGCGGCCCTCGTCAGAATTTTTCGCAGCGGCCGGCCGTGCAATCTCTGCTTCATGCCGCCGTCCTGTCGCCGCCTCTCGAAAGACGAGACGGAGTTGATGAGACTGCTGGCGGCCGCGCGCCGCAAGCAGCCCGGTGAGATCGCGTCGATCGTCTGCCAGTTCGTCGGCACCGAGAACGGAGATGCAGCAACGCGGGCCATCAACGCGCTTGCCTTCTGCTGACGCTCCACCTAGCGACTCGTCTTGTCGAGCACGAGATCGGCGGAGAACTGGTCGTGAAGGCCGGGGCACTGCGATGGCTGCATTGAGGTTCAGCCTCCCGCATGCCCACCGTGGCGGCGGTGATATGCGCTTGGCGACGGCCAGGGCCAGTCCTTCAGTGTCGTTCGATCCGGGTCGAAGATCTCGATCTTGAGCGCATGGCATGCCGCAGCATCGCTGGAATGGGTTGCGCTGCAATCTCCACCGGGGCAGGCCGACAACGCACCGAGCAGGTCGATCTCCGCTAGAAACTCGATGAAGTCGCCGGGACGGACCGGACTTGCCTTCATGAAATATTGGTGCGTGTCCTTCGTGAAGCCGGTGCACATGAAGACGTTGAGCACGTCGTGGACATGATGCTCCGCCGCGCCGGGATCGACATTCAAGTCGGAGGCAAGCGCGCGGGACAGGTTGGAATGGCAGCAGAAATCGTAAGCCGTGCCGTTCAACAGGAGATTTGTATAGGGATCGCAGCGCGTGCCGATGACATCATGAATGCCGGCGCCGTCCTCGTCGAAGCCGTACCAGCCGAGCGTGTCGTGACTGATGGTCGCCATCGGCCGAAGGTAGGGCATGTTGCTCCAGAGCCGGTCCCCGGTGCCGACATGCGTGCCATGGAGCGCCCGCGTCTTGCCGCTGAAGAAGCGTTCGGAGAGATCGTCCGCATTCCAGAGATTGAGGTCGCCGACCTGAGGCCCCTCGATGCTGACGATGCGGAAGAACTGGCCGCGCGCCACGCGAAATGTTCTGGCATCGCGGGGCGGCACGATGAGCTCGTGCGTCTTGACCATCGTGCGGCGAGCCTGCTCGAGCGCGGCCATGTCGGGCCCGGGCATCGTGCCGGCCGGATAGACGATCGCCGGTTTGGCGGCGCGGCGCGAGGCCGCGTCAGCGGGTGGAATCATGGGCGACATGCCTGGCTCATCCCTGCGACTGCAATCCATCCTACCGCCTCACCTCACCCACTCGCAACGCACCCCTCCATGATCCCATCGAGCTCGGTGCGCGAGAGCACTCCGAGCTCGGCGATGAAGACGATGCGGGCGCGCGGCACGCCCGACGCCGGGGCATCGCCCGGGGCCAGCGTGGCGCGGCCGGCGGCGAACTGAAACACCATCGGGCGGCCGGGCTGCTCGATCGTCTCGAACAGACCTTTGGCGCGGGCAAGTTTTGGCGCCAGCCGGCCGATGGCCTGCTGCAAGCGCGGCAGCGAGAGCAGCCGCTCGGACGTCCAGCTCAGCGTCTCGAAGCGCTGTTCTGCCGGCCGTCGCGGCCCGGGCCGGCGTGGCGCGGGCGCGCGATCGACAGTCGCGGGAAACAGCAGTGCGGACGGGATCTCGCCGTGTTTCGCATCGACCACCACGGCAGGGACGCGCTGCGCCCGGATGGCCTCGCGTATCCGGGCGCCCGCGCCCTCGTCCGCCAAATCGATCTTGCTCAGCGCCACCACATCGGCCGCGCGCAATTGCGAGCGCTGCAGCGCGTCGTCCAAGGCGGCCAACGGGGCCGTCGCGTCCATCACGCAGAGCACTGTTTCCAGCAGCGCCTCGCGCAGGATCACGGGATCCAACAGGTTGCGCACGATGTCGGCGGGATCGGCCACCCCGCTGGTTTCGATCACGATGGTGTCCGGCCTTGGATCGCGCCGCAGCAGCGTCGAGAGCGTGCGCAAGAGATCGCCTTCGAGCGAGCAGCAGACGCAACCGTTGCTGAGGCTCACCACGCCGTCGCTCGCGCCCGCGATCAGCTCGGCATCGATGTTGATCGCGCCGAAATCGTTGACCACGGCGGCGATCCGCCGTCCCTGCGCATGCGCCAGCAGATGGTTCACGACGGTGGTCTTGCCCGCCCCCAGAAAGCCCGTCACCAGGAGGATGGGGACCGGCATGTGTCAGCTCGCGACGACGGGACGGCGCACAGGACGGCCGGGCCGTGCCGCCACATCCAGCATGCCGTCGGTGATCAGCGGCTGGCCGCTGACGATCAGATGCCGCACGCCCTCCGAGGGGCGGTTCATCGCCGTGAAGGTCGCGCGGTCGCTGAGCTTCTCGTAGTCGAACACCACGATGTCGGCATCGGCGTCCTTCGCAAGCCTGCCCTTGGCGCGCATCGCCGGCGTGCTTTGCGACAAAATCTCCGCCGGGATCAGCGCGCATTTGCGCACGCCTTCGAGCAGCGACACGGACTTGCGCTCGCGCACCCATTCGCGGATGAATTTTGTGAAGCAGCCAGCCGAGCGCGGATGCGACGTCGCGTCATCCGGCAGCGGCCAGGCGTCGCCGGTGTAGGTCTTGCCGTCCGACTTCGTCCACGGCATCGCGTCAGAGGCGATCGCACCGCCGGGATACAGCACCGACATGTCGAGGAGATCGCGGTGGTGCGCATTGTTCTCGGTGTCGAGGATATGCCACAGCACCAGCGAGGACGGTTCTGCGGCCTGTGCCTTCAAGAGCTCCTCGCGGTCGTGGAAGCGGTGGCCGTCGGTCACGCGCTGCACCGAATCGTAACCGGTGCCGTTGCGCGCGACGAACTCGGGATCGCTGAAGAAGGCCGCCGCCAGCACGGTCGAGCCGGTGCCGTAGGGATACGCCTCGACCGTGATCGGCAGGCCCTGCGCCTGCGCCTTCTCGACCAGCACGCGGCAACGCTCGATGTCGGTCTTGCTGGACGAGTTGAAATGGCAGATGTGCATATGCGCGCCGGTGGCGCCGGCATAGCCGATCAGGCGGATATAGGCCTCCGCCGCGCTTTCGGGATCGATGCGGGACATGTAGGCGACGTGGGTGAAGGTCGGCACGTCCCGCGCGGCCGCGAGCTGGCAGACCGCAGTCAGCTCCTGCACGCCGGCGCCCGGCGCATAGGCGTTGAGGATGCCGATGCCGATGCCGCCTTCGTTGAGGCCGCGCGCGAGGCGTTCGAGGATGCCGGCCACCTCCGCATCGCTCGCCACGTTGTCGATCCAGCGGCGATCGCGCGTCGCATTGCCGAGCGCCTCCAGCGAGCTTTCCGTATTGGAGCCCGTCATCGCGCCGATGCGCGCAAAGGCCCAGTTGGTGGCGGCGCCGTAGTTCAGCACGCGCCCCTTCCTGGCCTGGCGCTCATACCAGGACGCAACCGGCAGCACGCCGGCTTCGAGATCGAGCGTGGTCGTCACCCCGTCGAACGCCTGCATGCGGTCGGCGGGAAGCGACTGGCCGTGCGCGTGCAGGTCGATGAAGCCGGGGGCGACCACGAGCCCGGTCGCGTCGATCACCCGCTCGGCGCCGCCGAGCGCAGTGCCGACCGCGACGATCTTGCCGTCCACCACCGCCACATCGCCGACGGCATCCATCCCGCTCGCCGGATCCACCACCCGGCCGCCAGAGATCACCAAGCCGCTCATGTCGTCACTCCCGAAAGCTATTTCCAAAACCCCCAAAGGCCCGGCAGCCGTTCCGGAGGTCCGTCGCGGCGCATAGAGGCAGATTCCGGGAGTGACGACCACCTCCACTGAAGCTGATGCATCATGCTTGCAGGGAGGGTCCGACGCTTGGCGGGGATATCGAGCTTTGGGGCAGCGACGCCGCAATCCATGCGCGAGGCAGATCACAAACATGCGGGGGCATCCTCGCGGCACGTTTGGCCCGAGTCATGCTTTTGTTGTCACCCTCTCGAAAGAAAGGGCGCAGGGAAGACCGGGCGCCGGCTGGCACCCACAAAACCCCCATGCGAAGATATTGCACGCGAATGCACAGGGGAGACACAGGGCAGCCGAGACGTCCGGCCTTCCCTGCGCGATGGTTTGACGGCCTATGCCGCGCTCTCCCCGGAGACGAGTTCCTTCTTGCCTCCGTCACTTCTGCGAAATTCGCAACCATCCCGCCGGTTGACGCRATGACGCCTTCGCAAAAGCTTGACCGTAGCAACGACGGCCAGGACCACACGGTTTCGCCGTACGCAGGCAACCCTGCTTCGCCAAGAGGCTTCGCAGGGATTGAAGCGCCGTCCGTCGATCGCGGTTCGCGCCATGCTCACGAGGTTCATCTCGCCCTGCACGCACAAGCCCGCCTTTAACGCCGCCCAGCCCGCGTTCGTGACGACGTACGACCGCCCCTTTGCTGGGCTGGGATGGTCGACACATACGACAAATCCGAATTTCGGTAAAGTGGAATATTTTCGGCATGGCCGCTTGACACGGGAATTTCGGACTGTTTTGCCCGTCGGGCCGAGGTCCATTCGCCGGGCGGGCTAACGCGAAGCGCGACGCTCGCTGATAGTATCTCATCGAGATACCAAGGCCCTTGCAATTCGTATCTCGACGGGATACGTATTGCCGTGATCAAGAGCTTCAAGGGGAAGTTTGCCGGGCCGATCCTTCAG
>NZ_JBFULT010000149.1:0-13684 GCF_054049755.1 Bradyrhizobium sp. P5_C11_2 | reverse complement strand
CTCCGGGTCCGGATCGTTCTCTAGCTGCTGACGAGCCTGATCCGCGGCTCWTGCCGCCGCTGCGCCTTGCGGACATACATGGCGGCGTCTGCCTCCTCCAGAGCACGACCTGCATCGGATTGCGGGCCGAGCAGCGCGACGCCGGCGGAAGCGCCCGCAGTCACGCGCTGACCGCGGAAGACGAAGGACAATTCGTCGACCGCCTGCTCGAAGATCGCAGCCTTCGCCTTGGCATCGGTCTCGCTGAGATTCCACAGCAGCAGCGCGAACTCGTCGCCACCGAGCCGGCCGACCACATCCGAAGCGCGGATCTGCCGCGTCAGCGTGCCGGCGATCGCCTTGAGCACCTCATCGCCAGCGGCGTGGCCGAAGGAATCGTTGATCGGCTTCAGGCGGTCGACGTCGAGCACGATCAGCGCGCCACTGGCGCGATAACGCTTCATGTAGGCAATGGCGCGCGTGAGCTCGCGCTCGAAACCGCGCCGGTTCGGAATCTCGAGCAGGAAGTCGGTGTCGGCGGCGGCCTCGAGTTCCGCGACCCGCCGCAACGCCTGCTTGAGCTCAGCCCGCAGGCCGCGGATCGTCGCCTTGGTCGTTTCCTTGGCGCCGTCATTGGCCGGTGCGGCGCGCCGCGCTGGTTCGGCGGAACGCCTGGGGGCGGTTTTGGATCGGCTCGCGCTGGTCTTCCGGCCCTTTTTGGCCTTCGCAGCGCTCGCCCTTTTTGGTTTCTTCATGGGCATCCTGCTCAATGAAGGCTTGCGGGGATTCACCAAGACAGGATAGTGCATTCCCTTCTCCTTGCCACCGCCTTGCGATCCGCCGGCCGGAACCGTTAATCTGGCCTATGTTTCTGTTTTCCCGAGAACAATTGACGTCATGACCGCGCCGATCGCCATCATCATGGGAAGCCAGTCGGACTGGGACACCATGCGGCATGCCGCCGACACGCTTGCAGCGCTCGGTGTCGCCGCCGAGACCCGCATTGTCTCCGCGCACCGGACCCCCGACCGGCTGTTTAGCTTTGCCAAGGGCGCCAAGGCGGCAGGCTACAAGATCATCATTGCCGGCGCCGGCGGCGCTGCTCATTTGCCCGGCATGGCTGCGGCGCTGACGGAACTCCCGGTCTTCGGCGTGCCGGTCGAATCCAGGACGATGAAGGGCATCGATTCGCTGTATTCGATCGTCCAGATGCCCGCCGGCATCCCGGTCGGCACCCTGGCCATCGGCAAGGCGGGCGCGATCAACRCTGCGCTGCTCGCCGCAAGCGTGCTGGCGCTGTCCGACCCGGCCCTGTCGGAGCGCCTTGCCGCGTGGCGCAAGGCGCAGACCGAGGCGGTTGCCGAACGCCCGGAGGACAAGGCGTGACGGACACCAGACCGGTGAAGCTGAAGCCCGGCGACACCATCGGAATCCTCGGCGGCGGACAACTCGGCCGGATGCTGGCGATGGCGGCGGCGCGGCTGGGCCTGCGCTGCCAGGTGTTCTCGCCCGATCCGGATTCGCCGGCCTTCGACGTCGTGCTGAACGCGACCTGCGCCGAATACGCCGATGTCGAGGCGCTGGAGATGTTCGCCCACGACGTCGACGTCATCACCTACGAGTTCGAGAACGTACCGGCGGCCGCCGCGATGGTGCTGGACGCGCGCCGCCCGGTGCTGCCCAACCGCRAGGTCCTCGAGACCACCCAGGATCGGCTCGCCGAGAAGGATTTCGTGACGCGGCTCGGCATCGGCACCGCCGCTTACGCCGACGTCACCTCCGTCGCTTCGTTGCGCGAGGCGATCGTCCGGATCGGACTCCCGGCCGTGCTGAAGACCCGCCGCTTCGGCTACGATGGCAAAGGCCAGACCATCATCCGCGAGGGCGACGACATMGCCAGGATCTGGACCGGCCTCGGTACCAAGCAGGCGATCCTGGAAGCCTTCGTGCCGTTCGAGCGCGAGATCTCCGTGATTGCCGCGCGCTCGGCCGCGGGCCAGGTCGAGTGTTTCGACGTCACCGAGAACGAGCACCGCGACCACATCCTGAAAGTGTCGCGGGCGCCAGCCGCGATCCCGGATGCGCTGGCGGAGGAAGCCCGCAGCATCGCGGGCAAGATCGCAAGCGCACTGGACTATGTCGGCGTGCTCGCCGTCGAGATGTTCGTTCTCGCAAACGGCACCGGCCCGAAGGTGCTGGTCAACGAGATCGCCCCGCGCGTGCACAATTCCGGGCACTGGACGCTCGACGGTGCGTCCGTCTCCCAGTTCGAGCAACATATCCGCGCCATTGCCGGCTGGCCGCTCGGCAGGCCCGTGCGCCACGGCGAGGTCGTCACCATGACCAATCTGATCGGCGACGAGATCAACGATTACGAGAAGTGGCTGACCGTCCCGGGCGCGACCGTCCACATCTACGGCAAGGGCGCGCCGCGCCCCGGCCGCAAGATGGGCCACGTCACCGAAGTCGGGCCGGCAACGGGCAGGTAACGGGACCGCGGCGATTAGCTGCGATCCCGCACGCTGATCATGCCGTCTTTGCGCCTGCGATGACGCCGGTGGGCTCCTCGCTCAGCCAGCGATAGAGCACGCCTCCCAGCGCGCCGCCGATCAGCGGCGCGATCCAGAACAGCCAGAGCTGCGCCAGCGCCCAGCCGCCGACGAACAGCGCGGGGCCCGTGCTGCGCGCCGGGTTCACCGACGTGTTGGTGACGGGGATGCTGACGAGATGGATCATCACCAGCGCAAGACCGATTGCGAGCGGAGCAAAGCCCGCGGGCGCGCGGCCGTGGGTGGAGCCCATGATGATGAAGAGGAACATCATGGTCATCACCACCTCGGTGAGGAAGCACACGCCCATGCTGTACTGGCCGGGCGAATGCGCGTCGTAGCCGTTGGACGCAAAGCCCTTGGCGACGTCGAATCCGGGAGCGCCGCTTGCGATGACGTAGAGGAGCCACGCGGCCACGATCGCTCCGGCCACTTGCGCGATCACATAGGGCAGGATCTGCCCGGCCGGAAATCGCCCGCCGGCGGCAAGGCCGACGGTGACCGCCGGGTTGAGATGGCAGCCCGAGATATGGCCGATCGCATAGGCCATGGTGACCACGCTCAGGCCGAACGCCAGGGACACGCCGAGCAGGCCGATGCCGACCTGCGGAAAGCCGGCGGCGATCACTGCGCTGCCGCAGCCTGCGAATGTGAGCCAGAACGTGCCGATGGCCTCGGCGGCATATTTTTTCATGTCCATGTGGGCGTCTCCCCTGATTTCAAGAATTTCCGGATCAACTTCCGGAAAACAGCCCGCCTTTTGGCGCCAAACCACCCAAATTGCGACCCGCGCATCAGGTTTTCGCCCCATTTAATGGCGTAACTTGGCCCGAAAGGCCGCTTCACAGGTGGACATGTCGGGTTTTGTCTGATACATCCGCGCCCTCAAGGTTAAGGGCCGGGCTTTTCGCCATCCCCTTTGACTTACCAGAATTCAAATCCGATCCACCAAAGAGGATGCCGCGTGCAGGTTCTCGTCCGCGATAACAATGTCGACCAAGCCCTCAAGGCGCTGAAGAAGAAGATGCAGCGCGAGGGTATCTTCCGCGAGATGAAGCTCCGCGGTCACTACGAGAAGCCCTCCGAGAAGAAGGCTCGCGAAAAGGCCGAAGCTGTGCGCCGCGCGCGCAAGCTCGCCCGCAAGAAGCTGCAGCGTGAAGGCCTGCTGCCGATGAAGCCGAAGCCGGTGTTCGGCGCGGGTCCCGGTGGCGATCGTGGCGCCGGTGGCCGTGGCGGCCCGGGTGCCGGTCCGCGTGGCCCCCGCTGATTTTGCCGAATTTGCAAGACTGAGATTTCGATACTGAGTTTTCGATGACGCGGGCCCCGGGCCCGCGTTATTGTTTGTAGAGGTGCCTTTTCTGGGACGGGGCACTACCGATGCGGCACCAGCGCGAGCGAACCGTAGATGGCTCTCCCTTTCCCCGAGCTCAGCCTGGCACGCGCATGCCGGACCTGGCAGCGACCGGTTGCGCTGGCCCTGATGTCGATCGCGCTCTGCGGCTGCTCATTCGACTTGGGCTCGCTGATGCCCGAGAAGGAGAAGCCGCAGGAAGCGCCCAGGGCGGCGGCCACCGACGCGGCCGTCAGCGCCGGTAATGTCAGCGACGCCCAGGGCCATACGGCCAAGGGCCAGGCCCTGGCGAAGTCGGGGGATACCGTTGCGGCGCTCGACGAGTTCAATCGCGCCGTGGCGCTCGATCCCTACAATGCGCAGGCCCTCTATGGACGCGCGCTGATCCACCAGGGCAGCAACGAGCACGAACTCGCGATCACCGATTTCGGCGCAGCGAACGGGCTGAACCCGCAGAAGGCCGAGCCGCTGCTCGGCCGCGCCATCAGCTATCTCGCCATCGGCAAGGTCAAGGAGGCTGCGGCCGATCTCGATGAGGCCTCCGAGGCCGATCCGCACAATGCCCAGGTCTGGATGACGCGGGGCCAGGCCTATGAGCGGCTCGGCGACAAGGCCAAGGCGGCGGCGTCCTACACCAAGGCCGTCTCGCTTCGCCCGCGCGACGACGCCGCGCGCAGCGGCCTTGCCCGCGTCGGCGGCTGACGGCGCGGCGCAAGCGCCATCTCAATCGGGGGTGGAGCTCTTCGGCAGGACGGAGTGGAACATCGACTTCATGCCGGACAGCATCTCGTCGGCGACGTTGGTCTTTTTCGGCCGCGGCATGGACGCACCGGCGTCGGCGCGCAGATCGAGCGGCGGCGCGATCACGGGGACCGGGATGTCGGCGGGCGGCGTCATCCGGTTCGGGTCGTCGTTGCCGATCGAGGCGGTATAGGGCGGGTTGGCCTGCGACGAGCCGCTATTGCCATAGGCCTCCGATGCGGGTGTCGACACCGTGATCGGCGGCGGCAGCGGACGGATCGCGGACGGCTCCGTGGTGACGACACGCGGGGCCTCGGGGGTGCGGATGGCTTCCCGCGCCGCAGGCTCCGCCGACCTCTCGGCAGATCTGGTCTCGGAAGACCTGGTCTCGGAAGACCTGGTCTCGGAAGACCTGGTCTCGGCAGATTTGCCCTCAGGCGATTTGCGCAGCCGCTCGATGGCAGCACGCACCAGATCATTGGCGTCGGGGGTTGCGGCCGGAGCGGCTGCAGCCGGCGCCGAATTGGCCTCGACCGCCGGGGCGGCGGTCGCGGGAGCGGTGACGGCCGGGGTGGACTTGGCGACCGCCTTCTCGCGTGCAGCGGGCCGGCCGCGCGGGCTGGCCGGAGCGGTCTCGGCCGGCGCCAGGTCTGCRGCCTTGGAGTCCGCGGCCTTGGGGTCCGCAGCCTTGGTCTCGGCGGCCGCCTGGTCGACGGGCTTGTCGGCGGCCTTCTCGGCCGCCGGCTTGTCCGTCACGCTCTTCTCCGAGACGCCCTTGGCCTTGACGCCGGGCGCCGGGAGATTGGCCACGTCTGCAGGCTTACCGTTCTTGCCGGCCGGGGCAGGCGCCACCACAGCCGCGGGCGTATCCGCCGCCGGCTTGGCGTTGATGTAATGATTAACGATGTACGCCCCGATGATCGTCGCGAGCACCGAGGGGAAGATATCCATCGAAATTTTAGCGATGTATTTCAGCATTTCTCGGCCACTCCCCGCGCGATCTGATGCGGGAACTTTGGGGCATTGTAAGGGATCAACTGCGACGGATCGATGGCAAAGGGTAACGGTCCCTTACGGCTTCAGCTCGATCTCAAGGAACACGATCTCGGTTGAGGTTTCGTTAAGCACGTCATGTTGGACGCCGGCCTTGCGAAAGTAGGATTTTCCGGCCGCAAGCTGCGCCTTGGAGCGCTCGCCGCCGGGCGCCACGATGGTCATTTCGCCGGCGACGACGGGAACGATCACATAGTCCATCCCGTGGGTGTGATGCCCGGTCGCGCTGCCCGGCGCCAGCCGCCATTCGGTCACCCTGACCTCTTCGTTGTCGATCTGAACCTCGGACTTGGCGGCAAGCATCGGCGTCTTTCTCCTCGCAGCATGATCCGGACCCGGAGGGCCGCGTCAGCCCAAAGTGTGCAGCGGTTTTCCGGAAAGATCATGCTCAAACAATAATCTGAAGCGCGATCGCGCTTCAGGGCACGAAAACCATGAACACGAAGACGGCAAATACCACCATATGGACCAGTCCGAACAGGATATTGGTCCTGCCGGTTCCGAAGGTCAGCATGCTCAGCAGGAATGTCAGGAACAGCAGCGCCGTGTTCTGGGGATTGAGGCCCAGCACCAGGGGCTGGTCGAGCGCATAGGTGGCAAGCCCGACCGCCGGAATCGTCAGGCCGATCGTTGCAAGCGAGGAACCGAGCGCCAGGTTGATGCTCTTCTGGAGGTCGTTCTTGCGGGCTGCCGCGACCGCCGAGACGCCCTCCGGCAAGAGGATCAGGAGCGCGACCAGAAGGCCGGCAAACGCCGGCGGAGCGCCGATCCTGACGGCGACCGCGTCGACAACCAGCGAGAACTTCTTGGCCAGGAGAACCACGGCCAGCAGCGAGACCAGGAGCAGCGCGATACTGAGACCCAGCATCTTGCCCGACAGGCGGGCCTCCCCGCCCTCGCCATCCGCCCTCTCGTGGACGAAGTAATCCTTGTGCAGGACGGTCTGGGTATACAGGAACACGCCATAGAGCACGATCGTCACGAGGTCGACGAAGCCGAGTTGAAGCGCCGAAAAGAACGGACCCGGCGTCGTCAGCGTGTAATTGGGCATGATCAGCGTCAGGGTCGCCAGCGCGATCAGCACGCTGAGATAGACGTTGGCGCCCGAGACCTGAAAACCCTGCTCGCGGTAACGAAGTCCGCCGATGAACACGCAGAGGCCGACCAGGCCGTTGCAGACGATCATCACGACCGCGAACACGGTGTCGCGGGCAAGCTCGGGCGCCGGCTTGTCGCCGAGCATGATCGTGGTGATCAGCGCGACCTCGATGATGGTGACCGCGAGCGTCAGGAGCAGCGTGCCGTAGGGCTCGCCGATCCGCTCCGCGATCACCTCGGAGTGATGAACGGCCGCGAACACGGTGCCGAACAGGATCACCAGCAGGATGATCGCAAACAGGCCTCCGCCGACCGACAGGGTGAAACCGTAGCCGGTCGCGGTMACGATCAGGAACAGCAGCACCGCCAGAGCGGGGAAGATCCATGACGACCGCGGCATCGGTCCGTGTGCGCTCATGCAGGCGATTCCTTCAATATGGCGATCGATTATGCGCGAGAAGATCGCGCCCGTCAGCCCTCAGCCGCCATTGATGAATTGCCGCGCGATCTCGATGATGCCAAAGCTGTCGAGATCATTGTGTCCGCCGCCGGGAATGCTCACGAACCGCTTCGGTTCGTGCGCCAGCGCAAACAGCTTCTCGCCAAATGCGATCGGAATGGTCAGGTCCTCCGTGCCGTGGATGAACAGGAGCGGCACCGTGACGCGTGCAATGCGCTCGTCGGAGCGAAACGGGTCGCGCATCAGCAGGCGAACCGGGACATACCAGAAGTGAGAGGCCGCGACATCGGCGATCGATGTGTAGGGGGCTTCGAGGATCAGCTTTCCGACCGGATGCTCGGACGCAACTGACACCGCAACACCGGTCCCCAGGGAGAAGCCCCAGGCGACGATGCGCCCGGCGTCATAGCGCGCCGTCGCGAACGAATACGCGGCCGCGGCGTCGCGCAGCAGGCCCTGCTCGCTCGGCGCGCCGCTCGAGCCGGCATAACCGCGATAGGACAATGCGACGAGCCCGGTGCCGTCGGCCGTGACAGCCTTGAAGCGGCCGACAAGCCCGGCAAGGGAATCGCCGTTGCCGTGAAAGAAGAGGACCACGGCACGGCCGGGCTTCGGCGGAATATGCCAGACGATGACCTTTTMCTCGTCCGACGTGGTCAGGACGTGCTCCTCGGCCTCCGGAAGGCCCGCGGCGGCGGGCGCGGTGCGCTCGCCGGTCGGGATCGGAAACAACATCGCGCGCTGCTTCACGAAGAGCAGGACGAGACCGGCGAGATAGCCGGCCGCAAGGATGATGGCGATCCATTTCAGGAATGTCATCGCTGTGCCGCCCCTCCGGAATTCAGGGCTTGCGACGACTCTTGAGCAATTTGAGGACATCCGGCCGGATGCTCAAGGGGATCTCGCGGCAGCCGCACGCCGCCGCATGGGCGGCGTGCCATGCGATGCGCCGTTCCCGCGTCGCCTTGGGCGGCATGCGATGGGACTGGTGCCATTGCCTGTTCAGGGCCACGGCCCGTCCCCCTCGGCGACTACATCGCCTTGACGATGTTCTCGGTGACCTTCTTGGCGTCGCCGAGCAGCATCATGGTGTTGTCGCGATAGAACAGCGGATTGTCGATGCCGGCATAGCCCGAGGCGAGCGAGCGCTTGATGAACATCACGGTGCCGGCCTTCCAGACCTGGAGCACCGGCATGCCGTAGATCGGCGAGGTCTTGTCCTCTTCGGCGGCCGGATTGGTGACGTCGTTGGCGCCGATCACGAAGGCGATGTCGGCCTGCGCGAATTCGGAGTTGATGTCCTCGAGTTCGAACACCTCGTCATAGGGCACGTTGGCTTCGGCCAGCAGCACGTTCATGTGGCCGGGCATGCGGCCCGCGACGGGATGGATGGCGTATTTCACCTCGACGCCCTCCTTCTTCAGGATGTCGCCCATCTCGCGCAGCGCGTGCTGCGCCTGCGCCACCGCCATGCCGTAGCCGGGGACGATGATGACCTTGGAGGCGTTCTTCATGATGAAGGCGGCATCGTCCGCCGAGCCGAGCTTGGCCGGCTTCTGCTCACCGGTACCGCCGCCGGCCGCCGCGGTCTCGCCGCCGAAGCCGCCGAGGATGACCGAGATGAACGACCGGTTCATGGCGTGGCACATGATGTAGGACAGGATCGCACCCGACGATCCGACCAGCGCGCCGGTGATGATCAGCGCGGAATTGCCGAGCGTGAAGCCGATGCCGGCCGCGGCCCACCCCGAATAGGAGTTCAGCATCGAGATCACGACCGGCATGTCGGCGCCGCCGATCGGGATGATCATGAGCACGCCGAGCGCCAGCGCGAGGATGACGATCAGCCAGAAGTCGAGCGCGCTGCCGCTCAGCACCAGGCCGACGATGAAGAACACCAGCGCCAGCGCCAGGACGATGTTGATGACGTGGCGGAACGGCAGGATGATCGGCGCGCCGCTCATGCGTGCCGACAGTTTCAGGAACGCGATCACCGAACCGGTGAAGGTCAGCGCGCCGATGGCGACGCCGAGCGACATTTCGACCAGGCTCTGCGCATGGATGTTGCCGGGCGTGCCGATGTCGAAGGCCTCGGGCGCATAGAACGCGCCCGCGGCGACCAGCACCGCGGCCATGCCGACCAGCGAGTGGAAGGCGGCGACCAGTTCCGGCATCGAGGTCATCGGCACGCGACGCGCGATGACGGCGCCAATGCCGCCGCCGATCGCGATGCCGACGATGACGAGGAGCCAGGCAAGGCTGTCCGCCGGGGGATGATTGGCCAGCGTGGTGGCGACCGCGATCGCCATGCCGATCATGCCGAACAAATTGCCCTGGCGCGACGTCGCCGGGCTCGACAATCCTCGCAGCGACAGGATGAACAGCACACCCGCCACGAGATACAAGACTGCAGACAGATTGGCGCTCATCTCAGGTCCCCATTCGCCAGCTCACCCCGAGGTGACGCTTACTTGGACTTCTTCTTGTACATCCCCAGCATGCGCTGGGTGACAAGGAAGCCGCCGAAGATATTGATGCAGGCAAAAATCAGCGCCACGAAGCCGAAGGCGCGGGCCCAGCCCGAGCCGCTTGAAATATTCGCAACACCGCCGGCAAGCAGCGCGCCGACCACGATCACCGAGGAGATCGCGTTGGTCACGCTCATCAGCGGCGTGTGCAGCGCAGGCGTCACCGACCACACCACGAAATAGCCGACGAAGACGGCGAGAACGAAGATCGACAGCCGGAAGACGAAGGGGTCGACGACCTGTGCAACATGCTCCATGGCGGCTCTCCTTAGGCTTTCGGCTGGAAGTTCGGGTGGATCACGGCGCCGTCTTTGGTCAGCGCGGTCGCTTTGACGAGCTCGTCGTCCCAGTTCACGGCCAGCGCCTTGTTGGCCTTGTCGACCATGGTCTCGATGAAATTGAACAGGTTGCGCGCATAGAGGCTGGAGGCCGAGGCCGCGACGCGGCCGGCGACGTTGGTGTAGCCGACGATCTTGATGCCATCGACCTCGGCAACCTCGCCGGGCCGCGCACCCTCGACATTGCCGCCACGCTCGACGGCGAGATCGACCAGCACCGAACCGGGCTTCATCGACTTGACCATCTCGGCCGAGACCAGTTTCGGCGCCGGCCGGCCCGGGATCAGCGCCGTCGTGATCACGATGTCCTGCTTCTTGATGTGCTCGGCGGTGAGCGCGGCCTGCTTGGCCTGGTACTCTTTCGACATTTCCTTGGCATAGCCGCCGGCGGTCTGCGCGTTCTTGAACTCCTCGTCCTCGACGGCGAGGAACTTTGCGCCGAGCGATTCCACCTGCTCCTTGGTCGCGGGCCGTACGTCGGTCGCGGTGACGACCGCGCCAAGACGGCGCGCCGTCGCGATCGCCTGCAAGCCGGCGACGCCGACGCCCATCACGAACACCTTTGCCGCCGGAATGGTGCCGGCAGCGGTCATCATCATCGGAAAGGCACGGCCGAAGGCTTCGGCTCCCTCGATCACGGCGCGGTAGCCGGCAAGGTTCGCCTGCGACGACAGCACGTCCATGACCTGCGCGCGCGTGATGCGCGGCATCAACTCCATCGCGAAGGCCGAGATGCCGGCATCCGCCATCGCCTTCAGCGCGGCATCGTTGCCATAGGGGTCCATGATCGCGATGACGAGCGCGCCGCGCTTGTATTGCGCAAGCTCGGAGGCCTCGGGGCGCTTCACCTTGATGATGATGTCGGCGTCCTTCAGCGCATCGGCGCTGACGGTGGCGCCAACCGCGGTGAACTCGGAATCCGGCAGGCCCGACTTGAGGCCGGCGCCCGGCTCAACGGCGATCTCGGCGCCGAGCGCCTTGAACTTCTTCACCGTATCAGGCGAAGCGGCGACCCGCGGCTCCGACGGATCGATTTCCTTGGCAACGGCGATCTTCATAGGCCCTCCGGCGACGCGGGACAAAGCGCGCACGCGAACTTAGCGTTACTCCCGCAACGTTGGATACCGGTTTTGATACCGGCTTGAATGCAAATTTTATGGGCACCGACGGCGCTGGCGGTGCGGCAGGCGATGGATCAGGTCAGGAAGATCGCCATCAGGATCACGATGAGCGCGACCGAGGCCGTGCCGTATTTGACCAGCTTGATGAAGCCCTCATAGGTCTGCTCGTGGGCAACGTAGTCGTTGCCGTCGGCGGTGGTGTACGCCACTTCGCTATGGTCAGCCATGGATGTCCCCAGTCGAAAGTCGAATTCCTGGGTGGCAATACCGCAAACCGCCGGGCAGGGCAACGGCAGGCAGACGCGGTTTTCCTGCAAATCAGGTCATTTGGAATTCCGATTGCCGGGAATCCGGCGCTCGCGCCGCTCAGCCTTGATCGATCATCGCGGCGGTGACGCTCGCTCTCTGTCGCTGCGGTACCGCAAGGCCGAGCGCCGCGCGCACGGCGTCGACCGCCGGCTCGCCCGCCTCGGTGAATCGGGCCGTGCGCGGGGCCGTACCGGGACCGACCGCCACCGGATTGTCGCCGGACAGGAAGCCGTGAGCCATGTGGAAGCCGAGCGCGCGATAGACCTCGAACTGCTCCTCCGAGAAGAACTGATCGCCGGTGGTCTCGTGGGGAAAGCGATCGTTTCGCCGCGCATAGTCCCTTATGTAGTCGTTCTCGTCGCCATTCAGCGACGATTTGACATAGACCAGATAGCCCTGGTCATCTCCACCATAGTCGATGGTACCGATGGCGACGTGAACGCGGTCGCGCGCGGCCTCGTCATGCTCGTCGGGGGCCGCGGGATCGCCCGCCTTGTCGGCATTGCGCGCCATCAGCGCGCGCGTGCATTCGCGAATCGGCATCCATGGCAGGTCGATCCTGACGCCAAGATCGATGCGGGCGTAACGCTGCAACGTCATCAGGGAGCCGAAATTCATCGGCGCATCGGCCTCCGCATCGACCGCGATGATCACCTTGCAGCGGCGGCGCAACAGCTCGTAGACGCCGAGATTCTCGATATGGCCGCCGTCCGTCAGGTAGACGCTGTCGCTGTTCTCGTACAATCGCCCCGAGATCTCGGACCAGAAGTAAAGCGGCGTGGAGCGGCGCTGCGGCCGGACCCGATCATCGACGTAACGCGGATTCTTCAGCCAATAGCCAAGCCGCACGTTGAGGAGCGCAAGCGTCGGCGTCAGCGCCTTGATCGAGCTCGAGCCCATGTTCGAGGAGGCCGCGGCTCCGGAGATCGCCATTGCGGTCGCGAGGTCGAGGCTCTGTTCATCGTCCTGCACCAATCCGGTGGGCGCATAGCCCGTTGCCTCACTGCCGATGTTCAGGGCGGAGAACACGAAGAAGTCCGCGTTGCGGCCGCGCCGATTGGCAAAGTCGGACCCCTGGATGTTCAATGCCGTGTTGATGAGCTGATAGGGCGCGTGCAGCTTTGGCGCGGCCGATTGCCCCGGAATGCGGTCCGACTCGACCGGAGCCGCGTAGAGATCCGTCAGCTTCATGCGATCGAGCGGCCTGAAATCGCGCCCCTGATCGAGGCTGGCTTCGGCGCGCGCGATGCCGCCGTCGGCCGAACGCGTCGGATCGAACAGGAAAGCCTTGCTCAGGCGATCGCGATAGAGGCGGTGCAGCGAGTTCGCGTTCGGCGTCAGGAAGAACGAGATGGCGAACAACAGGACGCCGGCGAAGGTGTAGAGGATGACCATCCGAAGACTGTAGGAGTAGGCGAGTTCCGAAGCTTCGCCCTGGAACAGACCGGGAAGGCGAACCTGAACCGCATTCCCCGCTTTCTCGGCCAGGAACCGGAGCCAGACGGGAACGTGCCAAATAGGCGTCAAGCGCTCGTTGTCTGCCACGACCGGCGGTGCGGCCCTCGGCGTGATCTCGGCCGACAAGGTCCCCGTGCTGGCATCAAACTGGATCTTGCCGGCCAGGTTGCCGGACGGCGCGTTCGATTTGGCGTTGGCCAGGCACTCTCTTTGCGAAACGGCCCCCAGCGATGCCGGACACTTCTCGAACAGGTCGTTGGAGATGCCCCAAAACGACAGATAGAGGTATGCAACCCAGATGATGAGCGGAAGCGCGAGACCCGCGATCCACAGGGCGACCTTGGCGACGACCGCGAGCACCAGCGCCCCCCACTGCGAGGATGCGCTGTTGCCCTTCAGCAATTCCGCGAATTGCTGCCTGAATGCGGTGACGAAGACACCGATCGGAGCAGCCACTGCCGCGAGCGACTTGATCCAGGTGATCGCGACTGCGCCGGCCGGCCCACCGATCGCGTCGCTATCGGCGACGTCGAACATCTGCCCCAGCATGAAGGGCTGAAAATCGAAGAAGGCCATGACAACCAGCAGCACCAGGACGGTCGCGCCCATGCTCGGCCAATGCGAACGGAATTCCTGCCGCTTTCCGGGGCTTGCAAACGACTGCTTGAGCGCCCATCCGAAAAACAGCACGACGCCGAT
>NZ_JBFULT010000148.1:0-13728 GCF_054049755.1 Bradyrhizobium sp. P5_C11_2 | reverse complement strand
GTCATCAGTCCGTCATCCCGGGGCGCGCGCAGCGCGAGCCCGGGATCCACAGCCACAGGCAGCAATTTGGCGAAGACTCGGAGTTACCACTTCGCGCCACAACCACTCCCTGGGGTAATGGGTCCTGGCTTTCGCCAGGACGACGGTGGAGAGCTTACGGCTTCGCGTCCGCCGCGTGCAGCACGGCTTTGCAGGCGGCCGGCATTTGCGCCAGCGTCATTGGCGGCTTCGGCTTTGGCGGCTCCGGCGGCGGCTTCGGGTGCAGCACGCCATCGCTGAACCAGTAGGCGAGATCGGCCTCCTTGCAGCCTTCGTCCTCGGATTGCGACGGCTGGCCCTCGCATTCGCCAGCACCGGGCGGGCAGCGCATGCGGATGTGGAAGTGATAGTCGTGGCCCCACCACGGCCGGATCTTCGACAGCCAGGAGCGGTCGCCCTTGGCCTCGCGGCACAGCGCCTTCTTGATCGCGGCATTGACGAAGATGCGCTGCACCGCCGGCTCCTGCGCCGCATCGCGCAGCACCAGGACATGGCCCGGCGTGAACACCTTCGGATCGATGTCGAGCCGGTCCTGGCGCACCATCATCACCGCCGACATCTCCTCGCGCTCCTCGCGCGAGAGCCGATGGTCCGGCATCGGCGTCAGCCAGATGTCGGCGTCGAGACCGATCTGGTGGCTGGCGTGGCCGGACAGCGCGGGGCCGCCGCGCGGCTGGGCGATGTCGCCGACCAGGATGCCCGGCCAGCCGGCGTCCTTGCGCGCCTTGGCCGCGAGCCGCTTGATCAACGCGATCATCTCGGGGTGACCGTAGCTGCGATTGCGCGACAGCCGCATCACCTGCCAATTGTCGCCGTTGAGCGGCATCTGCTCGGCGCCGCCGATGCAGCCCTTGGTGTAGGAGCCGATGACATGGGCCGGCCCTTTCGCCGGCAGCAGCTTGCGCGCGAACAGTTCCTTGGCGGCGATCTTGGGATCGTTCGGGTTGGCGAGCGGCGGCAGCGGTTTCGGGGTGACGCTGCCCTTGTCCTGGGCCAGCGCGCCGCCGGCACCCAGGAGTGTCGCCAAAAGCAGGAGAGGGATGATGCGGCGGCGACTCATGCTGGCATCCTTATAGCCCAACGCCGCGTCAGGGTTAAGAATTAGGCTTGCCGGTCGGGCACAACCTCACGGCGTCTTTACAGCCGCGGTCTCGCCGCGACATCATCGGTCCCGGACGAGAAGCTGCGGGGCTTTGGTCATGAACGGGCATCTTGCACGGCTCGCGATGCGGGTCGTCGTGGCGGCGCTTGCGCTGGCGGGATTTGCCGCGGCGCCGGCGCGGGCCGATCTCAGGGTCGACATCGACAAGTCGTCGCAGCGCATGTCGGTGCTCGTCGACGGCGCGCCGCGCTACAACTGGCCGGTGTCGACGGGCCGCAGAGGCTACGGCACGCCAAGCGGCACCTTCCATCCGCAGGTGATGATGCGGCGCTATTTCTCGCGCAAATACTACAATTCGCCGATGCCGCACGCGATCTTCTTCCATCACGGCTTCGCCATCCACGGCACGACCGACATTTCCCGCCTCGGCGGTCCGGCCTCGCATGGCTGCATCAGGCTGCACCCCGCCCATGCGGCGGCGCTGTTCGCGCTGGTCCAGCGCGAGGGCGCGCGCAACACCACGATCCGTATCTCCAATTAGCGCATCTCAAAAATCGCATATCGGCCGGCGGTTTTTTAACGCCACGATAACCCTATGTTGCATTGACCAAAATTCGTGCGCGGAATCAGGAATGACCGCGGTGGGTATGCAATCGCGCGCGATTCCGGAAATGATTCAAGAGCGCGCGCAATTTTGCGCCAGATTGCGCTCCGATCGCGACGGCGGAATTGGTCTGGCGCGCCCGCTGCCGCTGCCGCGCCTCGCAAACAGGCAATCAAGCCGGCTTCACGGCGCCCGCAGGCCGGCGCGCGGGGCGGCCGAGCCGCCGAAGATTACTTTTTTTTCAGACACTTGCCCCAAAGCTTGCGGCCGCAGAGCGTGACTGGGACGTATCAAGTTGAGTTCGGGGCCTCGAAAACCAGGAAAACCAAAGCGCAGCCTGACCGCGCGGGCCGGCCATGGGCCGCGCAAGCCGAGATTCGCGCGCGCGCGCCGTCCCGCGGTCGCAATCGACGAACTCGAGCAGAGCCGCGCGGAGGCGGATGCCGCGATTGCGGAGGCGCGCAAGGCACATGAGCGCCTGCGCCAGGCCATCGATATGCTGCCGCAGGGCATCGTGTTTCTCGATCCCGAAGGCCGCTACGTCCTCTGGAACAGGAAATACGCCGAGATCTACAGCAAGACCGCCGATCTGTTCGAGGAGGGCGCGCGCCTCGAAGACACGCTGCGCATCGGCGTCGCCCGCGGCGACTATCCGGAGGCGGCCGGCCACGAGGACGAGTGGATCGCCGAGCGGCTGCAAAAACTTTATCAACCCGGCGCGCGCCATGAGCAGACATTGTCGGATGGCCGCGTCATCCTGATCGACGAGCGGCTGACCGACGACGGCGGCGTGGTCGGCCTGCGCGTCGACATCACCGAATTGAAGCAGCGCGAGGCCTCGTTCCGCCTGCTGTTCGACGGCAATCCGGTGCCCATGATCGTCTGCGCGCTGGACAGCGAGCGCATTGTCGGCGTCAACGATGCCGCGGTTGCCCATTATGGCTACAGCCGCGCCGAGTTCGAGCGGCTGACGATCCGTTCTTTGCAGGCCTTCGACAGCGAGCCGCCCTGGACCACCGATCGCTCCAGCGAGGAGCAGGCCGCGCGCACCTGGAAGCACGTCAAGGCCGACGGCGCGCTGATCGACCTTGCGATCTATTCCCGCGAGCTGACCTATGCCGAGCGGCCCGCGGTGCTGCTCGCGCTGATGGACATCACCGAGCGCAAGCGCGCCGAGGCGCGGCTCGCCTTCATGGCCCAGCATGACGGGCTGACCGGCCTGCCGAACCGCAATTTGCTGCGCCAGCAGGTCGACGAGATGCTGCTGCATACGCGGCGCAGCACCGACAAGGTCGCGCTGCTGATGCTGGGGCTGGACAATTTCAAGGCGGTCAACGACACGCTGGGACACGCGGTCGGCGACAAGCTGTTGCGCGGCGTCGCCAAGCGGCTGCGCTCGACCTTGCGCGAGGAGGACGCGCTGGCCCGGCTCAATTCGGACGAGTTCGCCATCGTCCAGAGCGGCCTGGCGCGACCCGAAGACGCGGTGCTGCTCGCAAAACGCCTGCTGGAGGCCATCGCCGATCCCTATCTGCTCGACGGCCATTCCGTGGTGATCGGCGCCTCGATCGGCATTGCGATGGCGCCCGGCGACGGCGACGATTCCGAGAAGCTGCTCAAGAGCGCCGACATGGCGCTGTCGCGCGCCAAGCTGGATGCCCGCGGCAGTTTCGCCTTCTTCGAGGCCGCGCTCGACGCCAAGGCGCAGAGCCGCCGCAAGATCGAGGTCGAGCTGCGCGATGCGATCCAGAACGACGTGCTGCGGCCGTACTACCAGCCGCTGGTCGATCTTTCGAGCGGGCGCATCACCGGCTTCGAGGCGCTGGTGCGCTGGCCGCATGCCGAGCGCGGCATGGTCTCGCCGGCCGAGTTCATCCCGGTCGCCGAGGACACCGGCCTGATCAACCCGCTCGGCGGCTTGATGCTGCGCCGCGCCTGCTTCGATGCCGCGACCTGGCCGGACGACGTCCGCGTCGCCGTCAATCTGTCGCCGCTCCAGTTCCGCAGCGGCAAYCTGCTGTCGGTSGTGACSGAYGCGCTGAARCATTCCGGCCTGCCGSCGCGGCGGCTSGAGCTCGAGATCACCGAGACGCTGCTGCTCGAGAAGAGCGCGCAGGTGCTGGCGACGCTGCATGCGCTGCGCGCGCTCGGCGTGCGCATCTCGATGGACGATTTCGGCACCGGCTATTCCAGCCTCAGCTATCTGCGCAGCTTCCCCTTCGACAAGATCAAGATCGACCAGGCCTTCGTGCGCGATCTCGGCGCCAACCGCGAGGCGCAGGCGATCATCCGCTCGATCGTCAGCCTCGGCAAAGGGCTCGGCGTCACCATCACCGCCGAGGGCGTCGAGACCGAGGCCGAGCTGAGCTGTCTGCGGGCCGAAGGCTGCGACGAAGGCCAGGGCTTTCTGTTCAGCAAGGCCCGGCCCAATGCCGACATCATCAGCCTGCTGGCCGCGCAGCGCGGCATCGATGCCGACGAGGATGCCGCGCTGGTGGCGTAAGGACCGCAATCGGCAGCGCGGAAACCAGGGCGTGAACTCAACGGTATGAGTCCACGCCCCGGCTCGGCCTAACCCAACAAGTCGTCAGTAATCCCAGAAGGCCGGGACCCAGCGAAAGGCGTCGCCGTCGACCGCGACATGGCCGATGGATGGGAACGGCATATGCGTGGCCACCAGCAGCCCGCCGGTCGTCGCCAGCTCCCGCAACAGGCGGACGCGAACGCGGGCCGCCTCCGCGGGGTCGTGCTCGAAGCCGTTGTACCACTCGGGGTGCTCGAACCCGACCGTGAACACGGCGTCGCCGGCGAATGTCAGCCGGTCGCCGCCGGATGCCACTCGGACCACGCTGTGCCCGGGGGTGTGGCCGCCGGTGCGCGTGACCACCACCCCCGGCGCCACCTCGTGCTCCTCCTCGAAGGTGCGCAGCTGGTTGCGATACACTGTCGCGAACTTCTTCGCGGCGGCCCGAAGCGCGTCCGGGAATCCCGGCGGCATGGAGACGTGGGAGAAATCGGGCGCCTCCCAGAACTTGACCTCGGCGGCTGCGACGTGGATCCGCAGGTCCGGACGCAGCCGGTCCTTCACCCCGTCGACCAGCAGCCCGCCGACATGGTCCATGTGCATGTGGGTCAGCACCACGTCGGTCACGGACCCAAGGTCGATGCCGGCGGCCTCCAGTCGCTTGTTCAACTGACCGGCCCGCGGCAGGTGCAGGTCGGGGTCGGCCCCCAGCCCGGCGTCGATGAGGATGGTCTGACCGCCGCTGCGCACCACGACCACGTTCAGCGCCCAATCGAACGCGTCCGGCGGCAGGAACCTGTCCTTCAGCCAGGCCGCGCGGACGGCCGGGTCGGCGTTGTGGGCCAGCATCGCGCCCGGCAGCGCCAGCACCCCATCGCTGACCACCATCACGTCAATCTCGCCGATCCGCAGCGCGTAGCGCGACGGAACCAGTTCGTCGAGCCCCGCTCTGCCGCGGTCCGAGGTGTTGTCCGGGCTCATATTCGTGTCCGGCTGGGTGTTGCGAACCATCTGATTCATCTGTGAAGACTCCTGCGTTCGATCTGGCGTTCGGTGTTGGCGCTCGATCCCGGGCGGGCCGCACGTCCCGCGCCGGAAGCGCGGTCCATGCTGACGAGGTGCCCGGAGACCGGTGACAGGCTCAATGCTCGGTCACGATGACGGTCTACAAAACCTCACCTGCGGCCGCCCCAGCGCGATTGCCGTCGGTATAGAGCGATTGCTGCGAACGCATGCGCCGGCCGAAGCGCTCCAGAAGCGCTTCTTGAAACGCGTCTTGGCACGATGCGCCGTTGCGGCGGATCATCCGTCGCGACCCGTCGACGTCAGCGGTCCCCTGAAAGGATCATCCTGCCGACATCCTCGTAATGCGTGTCGCGGGCCTGGATCTGCTGGGCGATGGCGTGCATGTCGCGAAACCGCCGTTCGAACGGATTGCTGCGGAACACGGCCGTGGCGCCAGCCATGTGATAGGCGGTGTCGACCACTTTGGCCGACTGGTGGATGGTCCAGGTCGCGGCCAGCCGAACCGCGCTGCGATGCGCCGCGCTGAATTCGCCGGTCGCGCTGAGGTCGCGCCACATCGCATTCACCGTGGCATAGAGATAGGCGCGGGCGGCGCGCAGATCGCCCTCGGTGCGGCCGATCAGCCCCTGCACCGCCTGGTTGTCGCGCATCGCGCTGGCCGCGAGCGACTGGTGCTTTGCGCGCGCCAGCGCAATCGACGCATCCAGCGTCGCGCGCGCCACGCCGAGCGAGACCGCGGCGAAGCCGAGGCTGAAGGTCGAGCCAGTGCCGATCCTGTAGAGCGGGCCCGTCTCGCGCAATGCGGACGGCACGTCGCGAAACGCGGTGAAGCGCTCGGGGATGAAGAGGTCGGCGACCTCGTAGGAATCGGTGCCGGTGCCGGCGAGCCCGATCGCCTGCCAGACGTCGTGCAAGGTCGCGCTCGCGACCGGGAACAGGATGGTGCGCAGCTCGGGCGATCCATCGGCATTTTTTCGTGGCACGCCGTCGGCACCCACGATGCGGACATGCGCGCCCAGCCAGCTCGCCTGCCGCGAGCCCGAGGCAAAATCCCAGCGCGCCGTGACCCGATAGCCGCCCGCGACCGCGCGCGCCTCATGCGCGACCGCGCCCCAGGCGAGGATGCCGGGGGCGGCGTTGAAGATCTCATCCGCGGTGTCGTGATCGAGCGAAGCCGCGATCATCGCGCAGACGCTGCACTGGCCGAGACACCAGGCGGTCGAGGCATCCGCCTTCGCGACCTCCTCCAGCATCTGCATGAAGGCATCGGGTGCGGCCTCGGCGCCGCCGAGGCTTTGCGGCAGCAGCGCGCGATAGAACCCGTGCTCGATCAGCGCGCCGACGACGGCCGGCGTCAGCCGCCGCGTCCGCTCGATCTCGTCCGCCTCATTCGCAATCAGCGGCGCGAGGGCGCGTGCCCGCTCGACGAGGCCAAACCCGGGAGTTGCGTTCATGCGCGTTTCCTCGCCGTTCTTGTTGTGAGCGGTCAGGGACGCGATGGTCGTCGATTTGGCTGGGAGGATCAAGATCATGTCCCAATGCTTGGCCCGCAGGCCACGATCCGAAATCTCGCGATCTCTCGTAGCCCGGATGGAGCGAAGCGAAATCCGGGGGCCTTTGGAACCCACGGCAACGAACCCGGATTGCGCTTCGCTTCATCCGGGCTACGCACTATCTGATGGAGTCGGTAAGCAATCGCTCCATGATGATCGTGCGTTCGTCGCCATGGTAACTGTCGCGCACGGCATTGAACCCAAGCCGCGCATAGAAAGCTTCCGCGGTGACTGAAGAAGGGACGGTCAACGAAGCGATGTTGCGCTCGCGCGCTATGCGCTCGATCTCGGCCATCAGCAGCTTGCCGACGCCGCGCGCCTGAACATCGGGAGCGACGAAGACCGTACGGACCACGCTTCCGTCAAGGCTTGCCGTTCCAACGAGGCGGCCGCCGACCGCGGCGACAAAAACGGTGCGCTTCCCGATCAGATCCCGTACGCCGCCTGGACTGAAGCTGCGCTCGACCCGTTCGATGATCTCGTCCGTATAGTCCTTCGCATTCGTTTCGCGCAGCGCACGCAGAATGACCGCGCTGATGTCATCGGCGTCGTCTTCGCGTGCGGGCCGGATCGTGCATTCCATCGATCACTCCACCGACGCCGTCGGAAATCACTGGACGTCGAAGCCTGCGCCTTTGGCTTGGCAATCAGCTTGTCGCGTGGTCAAACTTAATGCTACCGTTTGTAGCATAACCGAGCAAGCCAAAAGGCACGCCATGACGAAGCCGACCCGCCGCAATGCTCGCCTCGCCGCGGCTGCCACCGGCGCCAATGCGCCGGCCATGCTGAAGCTCGAGCACGCGCCGATGAGCGACATCATCGATGCCCTGGCCGATGGGCAGGTCACCGCCACGGCGCTGACCAAAGTCTATCTCGCACGCATCGAGGCCTACGACCGCAACGGTCCCATGCTCAACGCCGTCCGTGCGCTCAATCCCGACGCGCTCGCAATCGCGGGCAGGCTCGATGGCACGAGGCCGTCGGCCATGCGGCCGCTCGCCGGCGTCCCGATCCTGGTCAAGGACAACATCGCGACCTCTGACAAGCAGCCAACGACGGTGGGCTCGCTGGCGCTGGAGGGCGCGCGTGCCAAGAGAGACGCCACCGTCGTCAAGCTGCTGCGCGACGCCGGCGCGGTGATCCTGGGCAAGGCAAACCTGACGGAGTTCGCCAACATCCTCGCGATTGGCATGCCCTCGGGCTATTCGTCGCTGGGCGGTCAGGTGAGGAACCCCTACGCGCCGACGCTGATGGACGATCAAGGCATCCCGGTCGTGCAGCCAGGCGGATCGAGCTCGGGCTCCGCGGTCGCGGTGGCGACAGGTCTGTGCGCGGCCTCGATCGGCACCGAGACCTCGGGCTCGCTGCTGCACCCCGCCAGCCAGAACGGCCTCGTCACCGTCAAGCCGACCGTCGGGCTGATCAGCCGGGCCGGCATCGTGCCGATCGCGCATAGCCAGGACACCGCAGGGCCGATGACGCGCAACGTGCGTGACACGGCACTGCTCCTCAACGTGCTGGCCGCCAAGGACCCGCGCGATCCGGCGACGGAGCGGCAGCAGCGGCCGGCCGATTACACCACGGACCTCACGCGCGATGCGCTGAAGGGCGCGCGCATCGGCGTGCCGAGCGCCCCCGCCGATCCGCTGAACGATCCCTATTACGGCAAGCTGCCACCGACATCGGCCAAGGTGATGAGCGAGGCGATCAAGGTGCTGGAGGATCTCGGCGCCGTCATCGTGCGTGCCGGCATGCCGACGGCGGGCTGGATTGCCGGACCGGGCACGACCATGGCTGTGCTCAACCGCAATCCGCTGAGCCGCAACAAGGGCAATCCGATGATGCAGTGGGTCGTCTTCCTCTACGAGCTGAAGCACGATCTCAACCTCTATCTGAAGGATTGGGCGACCAATACCGACATCAAGACCATCGCCGACATCGTCGCCTTCAACGAGGCGCACGCGGAGAAGGCGCTGCGTTTCGGCCAGGACCTGTTCCTCGCCGCCGACAGCACCAGGGGCGATCTAAGTGAGCGCGAGTACAGATCGGCGCGTGCCATGGACCTGCTTGCCGCCAAGACGCGCGGCATGGACGCCTACATGAACCAGCACAAGCTTGACGCCGTGCTGTTTCCCGGCGCCGCAGGCTCCGCAATCGCCGCCAAGGCGGGCTATCCCAGCGTCATGGTGCCTGCCGGTCTTATTTCGGGGGTCGACGACAAGGACACGCCCGACTATCCGCTCGGCGTCGCCTTCGCGGGCCGCGCCTGGAGCGAGCACAAGCTGTTGCGCCTGGCCTACGCGTATGAGCAGGCGTCAGAGATGCGCAAGCCGCCGCCCGGCTTGGTCTCACTTTAGATTCCATGCTTCGCCTTGGCGAGCAATGCTCGCACGCCTCACGGGTCGGGCCGGACGGCCATCGCCTGATCCTCAGCCGTTCGGCAGCCACCAGCCGAATATCGCAACGGCGAGGCACGCCACCAGGCACACGGCCTGATGGCCCATTTCCATCCAGTACTGGACCGGCGCGGTGTCCCTCTGGAAAACCTGCCTCGACCAGTCCAGCAGCCAGTCCACGAGATCGGGACTGAAGGCCCTGATCTTCCGCTCGGCATAGCCATCCCGCAGCATGCGGCCGCAATCGACGCACAAATAGATCGCGACGACGCGAGCGACGACCTCACACAGGAAAAACCGCATGCACGCACCCGTTCATCGCATATGGATTCGACGGCTCGTCAATCGGCGGGGGCCGTCATTGCATTGGCACTACCCGGTTTGGTGCGGTTGGATTTCGTCCTGGTTCAATGGTAGGGCGGGTCATGTGCGCGCGCGCCGACGATCCGAGCCGGAAGCGATCAAAGCAGAAGTGGGGCGCCGCATTTCGGCCGACGTCGGCCATGGGGCCACATGCTGACACCATCTGCCCGTAATGATAGCATGCCTCTCGTCACCGGCCTGCGAGGTTGTTCTCGTAAACGCACACGCAAGAACGTGTGAGGAGGCAAGTCCAATGAATTGGGGAGCGCTCTGCAGGCCGCGCGGTTGCCGCAGGCTTTTCTTGCCTGTCATTGTCGTCTCCGTGCTCTGGGCGCCCTTGGCATGCGCGCAGGACGTCCGAAGCTCTCCCGGCGAGCCGGGGCCGTTTTTTTCGGATAGCGGCCCCGATGCCGAGATCTACGGCGCGGCCGAGGGCTATCCAGTCGGCACGCGGGGGACCGCCACCGAGCTTGACAAGCTGGTCGGGGTCTACAGCCATTTCGGCGAGATCTACCCGTCGCGCGCGATCGCTCGCGCGACGACGCCCTGGCAATTCAAACGCGCGCCAGAGCCATCGATCGCCTACAGTTTCGGCACGGAACGGCTGAGCATCGCGGATTATCTCAAGCGCAACCCGGTGACAGGACTCCTGATCGCCAGGGACGACACCATCCTGTACGAGCACTATCAATATTCGCGGACCGACCGCGACCGCTTTCTGTCGCAGTCCATGGCCAAGACGCTGGTGGGCATGCTGGTCGGGATCGCGGTCTCGGAAGGACGGATCAAGTCGATCGACGACCTCGTCTCAACCTACGTCGCCGGCCTTGCAGGAACGGAATATGGAAACACATCCATCCGGGCCTTGTTGAATATGTCTTCGGGCGTCGAATTCTCGGAAAACTATGATGGGCACGATGACATAGCCCGGCTTGGGCGAGCCCTGTTCGTTGGAGAGACAAAAGATCCCGCCGCAATCGTCGCGCAATTCAATACCAGAACCGCACCGCCGGGGACCAAATGGCACTATGCAAGCGTGGAAACCGAGATACTGGGCCTGGTCCTGCGCGCCGCCACGGGCGCCCCGGTCGCCGACTATCTCCACGACCGGATCTGGGATGCCATCGGCACCGAAGCGGATGCCTCATGGGCGATAGACGGTAGCGGGCAAGAGATTGCTTTTTGCTGCTTCAACGCAACCTTGCGCGACTATGCGCGCCTGGCCCGGCTGCTCGCACATGACGGCGCTTGGGAAGGTCGTCAGTTGATCCCCCGGCAGTGGCTGTTGGATGCCACGACCGTCAGACCAAGCGATGGTCATCTCGCTCCGCGAGTGGCCACATCCTATTTCGGCTACGGCTATCAGGTGTGGATCCTCCCGGGCGAGCAGCGCACATTTGCCCTGCTCGGCATACGCGGTCAGGTCATCCTGGTCGATCCAGCCTCGAAACTCGTCATGGTGCACACTGCCGTTCGCCAAAAGCCGTCCGAGCCGGGAGCCCTCCGTGAGCCGCTTGCGTTGTGGTCCGCCGTGCTTCAACAGCTCGGCAAATGATGATCCGGCTTGCGCCGGATCCCGGGTCAAGGGTCAGGTGCGCTTTCCGCCGACCGAGATGAATGCCATGAGACAGGGTTCCGGCAATGGGTTGCGCCAGCGATGGCGYGTTCCGTTTTGGACGATGCAATCACCTTGACGCAAATGCACCTTCTGCCCGTCGTCCAGCTCCAGTGTCATCTCGCCACGAACCACGACTCCGTAATCGATGGTGTCCGATGTGTGCATCCCTGGAGCGCCGCGCTCGAAATGGTCTCCCATGCCCGGGATCTTGTCCGACATTTCTTTGAGCCCACTCTCGAAAGTGACTCCAGGCGGCGGCTTCCAGCCTTCGGGACGCTTCGGCGGATACGAAATGAGCCGAAATAGGGTGCCCCCGGGACCTGGAAAGGCCTTCGTTCCGCTCGACATCGGATCCGGCTCCAGGCCAGTGAGAGCCGGCACTCCCTCGGTCATATACAGTTCGTAGAAGGTCAGTCCCGGATTGGCATCGATCTCCACCAGCTTCGGGGTCACGTCAAAAGACTTGAACACCGACTTGCCGGCTTCGTCGCGGCCGGTCAGCACACGCTTTGGAGGCGGCAAATCACTCGAATCTTTTGCCTCGGCGGGGTGTGACACCAACGCACTGCCGGTGGCCAGGACGGAGAGCGCCTGCAGCAGGTGTCGCCGGCTGCCTTCAAACTGTTCGGACAAAGGCTCCGCCTTGTGCAAAGAAGGCTCCGCCTGATCCAGGGATCTGGTCTTGTGCCGTTGCCACAAGCGCCAAAGCAAGCTGCTCATCTGCGTTCTCCGTGGTTACGCGTCGTCGCATCCGCACACCGCTCCGGTCGCACTCGGCCCGCAACGACCGCGACGTTGGCGAACATGCCGCCTCGCCAAGAAATCCGATGCAGTCAGTGCATCGGCAGCAATGCCCATCGTCAAAAATCGGGCGTTGCATACACCGCGCAGCAGTTGGCGACTGTCGCGGACAGCAAGCTTCACCAGCAGAAGCGCGGGCGCAGACAGCAGGAAAAAAMCATCGGCAAAAGCAGGATGATGAAGGCCGCCAGAGCAACGGCATTTGATATCATGCGGCATCCCCGTTTGCCCGCCGACAACCCGCCCTTCCATCGTTCAATCTAGGCGCGTAGATTGCAAAGCGCTATTCGGCTTTGGTCGAGGATGATGGCGAGCCTCGACGTCTTCGCCTACGATCCAGTTGAGCCATTTGTCGGAGACGCCGGGATGCAAACCATTGGTCTGATCGGGGGCATGAGCTGGGAGAGCACTGCGCTTTACTACAAGCTCATCAATGAGCGCGTGCGGGATCGCGTGGGCAAGCTGCATTCGGCCCCGCTGCTGATGTATTCCTACGATTTTCAGGAGATCAAGGAGATGCAGTACGCGGGCCGCTGGGAGGAGGCGGCCGCCAGCCTCGCGGAGGTCGCGCGGCGTCTTGAAAGCGCCGGCGCGCGCGCGATCGTATTGTGCACGAACACGATGCACAAACTGGCGCCTGATATCATGTCGCATGTGACCATTCCCTTCATTCACATCGGCGACGCAACGGCAGAGCGCATTCGGTCGAAAGGATACCGGCGGGTAGGGCTTCTCGGCACCAGGTTCACGATGGAGGAAGACTTCTACATCGACCGACTGCGCGCGCATGATCTTGATGTGCTGGTTCCTCCCACTGAGGCGCGGGCTGACGTGAACCGCATCATCTACGAGGAGCTGTGCCTTGGAAACGTCACCACTTCCTCGCGCCGCCGCTATCAGGACGTGATGGCATCGCTCGTCGCCGCTGGCGCGGAGTGCATCATCCTCGGCTGCACCGAGATCACGATGCTGGTCGGCCCGGACGACACCTCGGTCGAGACATTCGACACGACCGCAATCCATGCCGAGACGGCGGCCGATTTCGCGATCGGTTGATTGTGATCGCGCAGATCAGACGTTCGCCATCGGAAGCAATTCCAGCTTCGCAGATGATCTTTCCAACAGCCTGGCTTGCGCCGTCCGCCGAGGATCATTCCGATAATTTTGAAAGTCCGCATCGGATGCGAAGCTGACGATGTGCACTTCCATGGTGCCATCCGGATTGCGAAGCCGACGTTCCAGACATCCGTTGAACTCGGCCAACAGCGGCTGGACAGTGTCCTCGTAGGCGCGAAAGTCCGCGACGCCTTCTTCAGGTATTTTGGCTATGAGCACAAACGTCACGGGCTTGGTTTGATGGGACATCATCGCAATTCCAGTTCGTAGGATGGGTAGAGCGTAGCGAAACCCATCAATCTCATAGTTACAATCGGATCGAACCAACAAAGGTTACCGCATGCTGCGTCTGCCCGTCGCGGCGATCGGTTTCGCAAGAGCTCAACCCATCCTGCGGGCTGGGTCTCTATCCGGGTTCGGTTTCTCGTCGGGGGATTTCGTCCCCTGACGGGGACGGATGATCCGAGGCGACGTTTGATCTAAATCAAGGAGAGGACCTTGAATTAGGCCCCCGATGGATAGGCGTGCCTCCCCGACATTTACCAATAGACCAAGCCTCGATGAAGGTCTGTAATGGGTCCAGAGC
>NZ_JBFULT010000147.1:0-13728 GCF_054049755.1 Bradyrhizobium sp. P5_C11_2 | reverse complement strand
CACTGGCACGGACTATATCGAGGCTGGCTACCGGCGCGGTCAGGCCCGCAACGCCTTCCTGAAATTGTTCGAGCGCGTCGATGCGCTGGTGACACCGACGGTCGCAGTGACCGCGTTCGAGGCCGGCCAGATCGGCGTCGACGAGATCGACGGCAGCAAGGTCGATCCGCATCTCGGCTGGTCGCCCTTCACCTGGCCGATCAACCTCGCCGGCCTTCCGGCGGCGACGCTGCCCTGCGGCTTCGACCGCGATGGCCTGCCGATCGGCTTGCAGATCGTGGCCCCCTGGCTCGACGAGCCGACGATCTTCCGCATCGCCGCTGCGTTCGAGCAGGCGCAGCCCTGGGCAAAATTTTGGCCGGCGCTGGCGTTGCGCGAACCGGATCTGGCGCGTGCGAAGGCGTGAGGCATACTTGGCGAGGTCGGCGCCGCCTTACCTCGCCCCGCTTGCGGGGAGAGGTCGGAATTCAAGCGCAGCTTGWATTCCGGGTGAGGGGGACTCTCCGCGAGTCCAGCTTTCACCGGCTTTGCCGATAGAGCCCCTCACCCCAACCCTCTCCCCGCAAGAGCGGGGCGAGGGAGCTCACTACCGATGCGGGGACAGATCGGGTTGACCTCATTGCGCCTTACGACAGCTCGATCGGGACGCCGCGTCCGCTGAGCTCTTCGTCCAGGCGCAGATAGTGCGCGAGATAATCGTGCAGCGCGGTCGCGGCCTTCGACGTGGCGCCGCTGGACTTGTAGAGCAGGAGCTCGACCTTCGGCAGCGGCGGCAGGCCTTCGTTGGGGCCGATCTCGCGCATCGCCGGCACCAGCGCGCTGCGGCCGAGCACGGTGACGGCCATGCCGGCGAAGGCTGCGGCCTGCAATCCGCCGACGCTTTCGCTGACGCAGGCGATGCGCCAGCGCAGGTTGGCACGCTCGAGCGTGTCGATCGCGTAGTCGCGATAGATGTTGCCCGGCGGCAGCAGTGCCAGCGGAATGGGCCGCTCCTGGTGCGCGGCGGATTGCTCGCCGGTCATCCAGACCAGCTGCTCGCGCCGCACCACCTGGCCGCCGGTAAAGTCGTTCATGCGGGTGACGAGCGCGATGTCGACGTCCCCGCGCTTGACGAGGCCCACCAGCGGCGTCGACAGCGCGCAGTTGAGCTCGACCTGGATGCGCGGAAACGACTTTCTGAACACGCTGAGGATCGAAGGCAGCATGAACGCCGCGTAGAGGTCGGGCGTGCCGAGCACGACCTGGCCCTCGATCTCCTGCGACGCCAGTTGCGAAATCAGCTCGTCATGCAACCGCAGGATGGATTTGGCGTAGGTGAGGACCGTGGTGCCGTCCTCGGTCAGTGTCAGCCGGCGGCCGGCATGCTCGAACAGCTGCTTGCCGGTGAGCTCCTCCAGGCGCTGCAATTGCAGCGTAATCGCCGGCTGGGTGCGGCCCAGCCGTCGCGCGGTCTCGGTGATGCTGCCGGTCTCGACCACCGAGATCAGCGAYCGGAGCATGCGGATGTCCAGACTGATGAGGTTCATGCGGCGTCCATGTCGCCCAGATTTTATGCAATTTCCATGCTAGCGGCCGCGCGGCCCGCTCGTCCGTTACCTCGCTCGCGGGACGGTGGCGGCGGATTTTCCGCTCGACCGGCCCTTGCGTACCGCGTTCCAGAAAGTCTCGGCCGCCCGGGTCATGCGGGCACGCACGCGGAACAGCGAGATGCTGATCGCGATATCCCAGTCCGTGCCGCCAGCGCGCAGCAGGCGGCCGTTTTCGAGATCATGCCGCACGAGGCTCAGCGGCGCCCAGGTGATGCCGCGCCCCTCGCGTGCCATGTCGATCAAGAGCATGACCGGCGCGGAGAAGCTCGGAACGAGCCAGGCCGCCGGATCCTTGGTCGCCAGGAACGATGTGACGATTCGTCCGACGCCGGAGCCGGGGTGGTAGGCGAGATAGGGCAGCGCCGCACCGGCCGCGCCGGGCAGGGCATAGCGCGGTTTTGCCTTGCTGCGGCGTCCGCCGCGCGCGGGCCGGGCGATCGGCGCGCTGATCGGGACCAGCACGTCGGTCGAGAGTTCGATGCGCTGGAAGCGGTCCATGTCGAGCCGGCTCACCAGCGACGGATGATGGTGTGACAGCAGGAAGTGCGCCTGCGCATCCAGCAGCAGCTTTTCGCAGCCGGCGAAATTGGAGGCGACGAGCTGCACGGCCGAGCCGGCACGTGCACTGTCCGCGTTGCGAATCCATTCCGGGAAAAACGTTTGTGACAGCGCATGCGTGGCGGCAAAGGTGATGGTCTCGGCCTTCAGCCGCGCCACTTCCAGCGCTTCCTCGCGTCCGACCAGCACCCGGCGCAGCACGTCCTCGGCAACGGAGCGAAAACTCTCGCCGGCCGGCGTCAGCGTGATCGTGTGCGTCGAGCGCTCGAACAGCGCCGTTCCCAGCCACTCTTCGAGCGACCTGATGCGGCGGCTCAGCGCCGGCTGGGTCACATGCCGGCGCTGGGAGGCGCGCGAGAACCCGCCCTCCTCGGCGATGGCAAGGAAATCCTCCAGCCAAATCAGGTCCATATGACGTTTTGTCCTTAAATCATACCGATACGGCATTAGCGCCTGAAAGACCGCTGGTCCAATGTAAACGGCATCGGAAGACAAGAACAAAGCGCCATCGACGCATGGCGCGACGATGCCGTTGGAGGGAAGCAAATTGCAGGTCGCCGCAACGCCGCTGTCCGAGCCCATCTCGAGGCCGGTTACCGAAGGCCGCCGCAAGCCGCTCTGGCGCGAGCAATATGTCCTGGTGATTGCCGGCGCCGCGCTCGGCGTCCTGTTCGGCGCCCTCCTTCCGACCGTTGCCGTCGAATTCAAGCCGCTTGCCGACGCCTTCATTTCGCTGATCAAGATGACGATCGCGCCGCTGATCTTCCTGGTCGTGGTCACCGGCATCGCACAGGTCGGAGACATGAAGGCCGTGGGCCGCATCGGCCTCAAGGCCTTCGTCTATTTCGAGGTGGTGACGACACTGTGCCTGCTGTTCAGCTTCGTCGTGGTGCGCTGGGTCCAGCCCGGCGCGGGCGTGGCGCATGCGACCGCGCAGCAGGCCGAGACCGTCGCCCGCTACTCGCAAGCCCATGTCGGCTCGCTGTCGGCCTACATCCAGCACATGATCCCGGAAAGCTTTGTCGGTGCGTTTGCCGCCGGCGACGTGCTCCAGGTGCTCGTGCTTGCGCTGCTCTGCGGCATCGGCCTGTTGCTGCTCGGCGAGAAGGCTGCGCCATTGCGGACCGGCATGGAACGGGTGACCGAGCTCGTGTTCAGCGTCGTCCATGTCGTGGTGGCGCTGGCTCCGATCGGCGCCTTCGGCGCCATGGCCTTCACGGTGGCGAAATTCGGCGCCGCCACGCTGTATGCGCTGGCGTTGCTGGTCGGTACCGCCTGGGCGATGATGGCCTTCTTCATCTTCGTCATTCTCGGGACGATCTGCCGCCTGGTCGGAATCCGCCTGATGGATTTGCTGCGGCTGTTGCGGACCGAGCTGCTGGTCGTGCTCGGCACCTCGTCGTCGGAAACCGCGATCCCCGGCATGATGGAGAAGCTGCCGAAGGCAGGCGTGGGGCGTGCGGTCGCCGGCCTCGTCATTCCCTCCGGCTATTCCTTCAATCTCGACGGCGTCGCGCTGACGCTGCCGCTCTCGACCATCTTCGTCGCCCAGGTCTACGGCGTCGAGCTGACCGCCGCACAGCAGCTGAGCCTGTTCGTGGTGATGCTGTTCACGAGCAAGGGCGCTGCCGGCGTCACCGGCGGTGCGTTCGCTGCGCTGGCCGCGACCGTGGTCGCCGCGGGGCTGCCGGCGGAGGGACTGGCGCTGCTGCTCGGCATCGACCGCTTCATGTCGCTGGCGCGTGCCATCACCAACACCATCGGCAACGCCGTGGCCGCCATCGTCGTCGCGAAGTGGGATGGGGAATTCAACCGGGAGGACTGGACTCAGTCCGCCGCGCAAATCCAGACAGTGAAGTAAGGATCCAAGGCTTCCAAATGACCACCAACACCAATGAACTGCCCGTCGTCGCGCTGACGCCGGGCGATTGCACCGGCATCGGCCCCGAGCAGATCGCGCGCATTCTCTCCGACGACCGGCTCGCTGACGCCGCGCGCCTTGTCGTCATCGGCGACGCCCGCGTGCTCGAGATGGGTATGGCGCAGGCCGGGGTGAAGCTGACGGTCGAGCGGATATCTTCGCCCAAGGCCGCTTCATGGGGCCGAGGCACGGTGCAGCTCGTCGATCTCGGCAACACCGACCCCGCCAAATTCCCGATCGGCAAGGCCAGCGCCGAGTCGGGCCGGCTCACCGGCGAGACGCTGGCGCGCGCGATCGATTTCTCCAAGGCTGGCGAAGTCGATGCGATCACGTTTGCGCCGCTCAACAAGCGCGCGATGTTCGACGGCGGCTGGAAGTTTCCCGACGAGCACAAGATGTTCGCGAGCCTGCTCGGCCACAAGACCTACTTCTCCGAGATGAACGTGCTGGACGGACAATGGATGTCCCGCGTCACCGGGCATCAGTCGCTGCGCGAGGCGCTCGACGGCATCAACCCGGCGAGCATCACCGACTCGATCGCGCTGGTGGACCGCATGATGCGGAAAGCCGGCGTCGCCAAGCCGCGCATCGCGGTGGCCGCGCTCAACCCGCATGCCGGTGAGGGTGGCCTGTTCGGCCGTGACGAGATCGAGATGATCCGGCCGACCGTGGAAGCGGCTGCGAAGACCGGGATTGCCTGCACGGGACCGTATCCAGCCGACACCGTCTATGTCCGGGCCTTCGCCGGCGAGTTCGACAGCGTGGTCGCGATGTATCACGACCAGGGCCAGATCGCGACCAAGCTGCGCGGCTTCAATCGCGGCGTCACCGTCACCGCCGGCCTCGAGACCGTTTTCACCACGCCGTCGCACGGCACGGCGTTCGATATCGTAGGCCAGGGCGTGGCCAAGACCGGCGCGCTGGAAAGCGCGGTCCGTCTCGCGGCCCAACTGGTATCGATCAAGGTCAAGGAGGCATCTTATGCACACTGATCGCAGGACCCTGCTTCAGGCCGTGGCCGCGCTCCCGCTCGCGACCGTCGGCACCAGCACTGCTTTCGCACAAACCCCGGCCGCGGTGCCCGCGGCCGCGCCGCCAAAGGAGGTCACGCGTGCGCTGGCGCATTATATCGTCACCGCAAGTTATGACGACCTGCCTGCCAATGTCCGCAAGGAAGGCGTCCGCACCCTTCTGAACTGGGTCGGCGTCGCGATCGGCGGTTCGCATCACCAGACCGTCGACATTGCGGTCGCCGCGCTCGGCCCGTTCTCGGGCCCGCAGCAGGCCTCCCTGTTCGGGCGGCGCGAGCGGTTCGACATCATGAACGCGGCCTTCATCAACGGCGTGTCCAGCCACATCTTCGACTATGACGACACGCATCTGAAGACGATCATCCATCCCGCGGGTCCCGTCGCCTCGGCCATTCTCGCGCTGTCGGAAATGCAGCCGGTCTCCGGCAAGGAATTTTTGAACGCGCTGGTGCTCGGCGTCGAGACCGAGTGCAGGATCGGCAATTCCGTCTATCCCAACCATTACGATGTCGGCTGGCACATCACCGGCACGGCCGGCGTGTTCGGCGCGGCGGCCGCCGTCGGCAAGCTGTTGAAGTTGAACGAGCAGCAGATGACATGGGCGCTTGGACTGGCCGCTTCCCAGCCCGTGGGTCTTCGCGAATCCTTCGGCTCGATGAACAAGAGTTTCAACCCGGGCCGCGCCGCCTCCAGCGGCATCTTCGCGGCCATTCTGGCCTCGAAGAATTTCACCTCGTCCGACGCGATGATCGAGGCCAAGCGCGGCTGGGCCAACACGATCAGCACCAAGCAGGACTACAACGAGATCCTGGGCGACCTCGGCAAGCGCTATGAGGCCGCACTCAACACCTACAAGCCGTTCGCCTGCGGCATCGTGCTGCATCCGGCGATCGATGCCGCGATCCAGCTCCGCAACGAGAACAAGGTGACGGCGGACCAGATCGAGCGTGTCGACCTCAAGGTCCATCCGCTGGTGCTGGAGCTCACCGGCAAGAAGACGCCGCAGCAGGGGCTGGAAGGCAAGTTCAGCATCTACCACGCCGTCGCGGTCGCGATCATCGAGGGCGCCGGCGGCGAGAAGCAGTTCAGCGACCGCGCCGTGACCGATCCGACCATTGTCGCGCTGCGCGGCAAGGTCAATCCTGTCATCACGGCCGGCATCAAGCCTGAGCAGGTCGATCTCACCATCGTGCTCAAGGATGGGCGCAAGCTCAACCGGTACATCGAGCACGCCATCGGCAGCGTCGAGGTGCCGATGACCGACAAGCAGCTCGAGACCAAGTTCTCCGATCTCGCGGACGGCATCATTCCTGCTGCGATGGTCAGGCGTGTCATGGATGCATGCTGGAATGTCGAAGGTCTGGTCAGCGCGGCGGAAATCGCCAAGATGTCGGTCTCATCTTGATTCTGGAGTTACTGGGAATGCCCTCACGCCGCCGTTTCCTTCAATCCGCCGGCTCGATTGCCGCTCTCGCTGCAACTGGCGGCCGCACGGCTCGCGCGGCGGGCCCAGGCGTCACCGAGCGGCTCGCTCGCTACATGGTCGCTGCGCGCGATCAGGAGCTGCCCGGGCAGGTGGTGCTCGAATGCAAGCATCGCATTCTCGATACGCTCGGCGCGATGGTGTCCGGCTCGCGCATGCGGCCGGGCGAGATGGCGCTGAAATATGTTCGTACGCTCGGCGGCGACGCGCAGGCCTCCGTGGTCGGCTCCGACTTCCGGACCACGGCGGTCAATGCGGCGCTGGCCAACGCCATGTGCGCTCATGCCGACGAGACCGACGACTTCGAGCCTGTGACCAAGGCGCATCCGGGATCGGCCGTGGTGCCGGCCGCGCTCGCAATGGCCGAGCGGGAGCATCGCAGCGGCCAGGATGTCATCCGCGCGGTCGCGCTCGGCTACGACCTGACCTGCCGCCTGCTGATGGCGCTGGGGCCGGATCTCGTGCGCGGCTCGCATCGGAGCGCCGAGGGAACGTCGTCGACCTTCGGCGCGCTCGGCGCCGCCGCATCGCTGGCGCGGCTCGACGAGAAGGGGATGCGCTACGCGATCTCCTATTCGTCGCAGCAGGTGTCCGGCCTCTGGAGCTGGGTCAAGGACAAGGACCATATCGAGAAGGCGTTCGATTTCGCCGGCATGGGCGCCCGCAACGGCGTGATGGCCGTCGACATGGTCAAGAACGGCCTGACCGGCGTCGACGACGTGCTCGACGGCACCCATAACCTCTTCATCGCGCTGTCGAGCGATCCGAAGCCCGAGGAGATGGTCAAGGATCTCGGCAGCCGCTTCTACGTCACGGAGACGGCGATCAAGACCTTTTCGGTCGGCTATCCCATCCAGTCGCCGCTGGATGCGACCCTGACGCTGCGCAAGCAGCACAGCCTCACGCCAGATAACGTTCGTAGCATCCTGGTCAAGCTGCCGACCGATGCGATGGGGATCGTGGGCGAGAGCGCGATGCCCGACGTCAATTGCCAGCACCTCGTTGCGGTCGCGCTGGTCAAGGGTGCCGTGTCGTTCACCGACAGCCACGACGTCGCGCTGATGCATGACCCGAAGATTCTCGAGCAGCGCGCCAAGGTGACGCTGGCCGGCGACAAGGCGCTGATGGATCCGGCCGCGCCGCGCGGTGCTGTCGTCGAGGTGACATTAACCGATGGCAGGAAGGTCGAGCACTTCACGAAGTACCCGCCGGGTACCAAGGAGAATCCGCTGAGCACGGAAGCAGTGGCGGCGAAGACGCGGGACCTGATCGCGCCGGTGCTGGGTGGCGACAGGGCCGAGAAGCTGATCGAGCAGATCGCCAATCTCGAACGGCTTGACGACGTCGGACAATTGAGGCCATTGCTGACGGCATGATGATTCAATCAATAACAAGACAAACATCAAGGAAGTGCCCATGCGCGGGGTTATTCGACGCATCTTTGTGGCCGCCTGTGCGGCCGTTCTGTTCTCCGGCTTTGCGGTAGCGCAGGATTATCCCTCCCGTCCGGTCAAGATCATCGTGCCGTTCCCGGCCGGCGGGTCCAACGACATCATCGCCCGCATCGTTGCGCAGAAGCTGACCGAGCGGAACGGCCAGACCTTCCTGGTGGAGAACCGCGGCGGCGCCGGCGGCAATATCGGCGCCGAGACGGTCGCGAGCGCCGATGCCGACGGCTACACCCTGCTGCTGACCGCACCGCCACCGCTGACGATCAACGGATCGCTTTACAAGAAGCTGCCGTTCGATCCCGCCAAGGCCTTTGCGCCGGTGGCGCTGATCGCGTCTGTGCCGATCGTTCTGGTCGTCAATCCGTCGGTGCAGGCGAAGAACGTGGGCGAGCTGATTGCGCTGGCCAAGGCCAAGCCGGGCTCGTTGAATTTCGGCTCGTCCGGCATCGGATCGACCAATCATCTCGCCGGCGAGCTGCTCAAGAGCATGGCGGGCGTCGATATCGTGCACGTGCCCTATCGCGGCGCGGCGCCGGCGATGAACGACCTGCTCGCGGGCCAGATCCCCTTCATGTTCGACAACATGCCCGCGGTGCTGCCGCAGGTGCAGGGCAAGGCCATCAATGCGATCGCGGTCGCAGGCGCCAAGCGCGCGGAGGCGCTGCCCGACGTACCGACGGTCGCCGAGACCATTCCGGGCTTCGAGGCCTCGTCCTGGTTCGGACTGGTGGCGCCGGCGAAGACGCCCCAGCCTGCGCTCGCCAAGCTGAGCGGCGAGCTTGAAGTCATCCTGAAAATGCCCGACGTCAGGAAGCGGCTTGCTGAGCTTGGCGCCGAGCCCGGCACGGTTTCCGGCGTCGCGTTCGGACAGTTCATGGTGGACGAGACCACGAAGTGGGGCAAGCTCGTTCAGGCCTCTGGCGCCACGGTAGACTAGGGCTGCGTCATGGATCTGAATCTCGGCGGCAAGGTTGCCGTCATCACCGGCGGCAGCATCGGCATCGGCCGTGCCATCGCCGCCGAGCTCGCGCGCGAACAAGCGCATGTCGTGATCGTCGCGCGCGACGCCGAGCGGCTTGCGGCGTCAGCTCAGGAGATGTCGCGAGACACCGGCCGGCGCGTGATCGCCTGCGCCGGAGACATGACCAGGCCCGACGACATCGCTCGGGCGATGGACACGGCGCGCAAGGCGTTCGGCCGCATCGACATTCTCGTCAACAATGCCGGGGCCTCGCCGATGGGCCGGATCGCGGAGACGCCGGATGCGACCTGGGCCAAGTCGATCGAGCTGAAACTGCTCGGCTACATGCGCTGCGCCCGCAATGTCCTGCCCGAAATGCGCGACCGCCGCTGGGGCCGCGTCATCAACATCATCGGCCGCAGCGGCCACCAGCCGCGCGCGGCCTATATGGCGGGCGGCGCGGTCAACGCGGCGCTGCTGAACTTCACGCTGGCGCTCGCCGAGGAATGCGCGCCGGATAATGTGCTGGTCACCGGCGTCAATCCCGGTCCCGTGCAGACCGATCGCTGGGACAGCCTGATCTCGCAGGGCGCGGCGATTGCGGGTCAGGATCAGGGCACGACCAATGCAGCAGCGATTGCCTCGGTGCCGCTCGGTCGCGTCGGGCAGCCGCACGAGGTGTCGGGCCTTGTTGCGTTCCTCTGTTCAGACCGCGCGTCCTTCATTACTGGAACCTGCATCAATGTCGATGGCGGTGGAACGAGGTGTATCTGATGGCTAGCGAACTGCGGAAGATCAGTGTCAGCGACGATTGCGAGCTCGCGGTTCGCCTCGACGACTATCTCCTGCCGTGGGACACCAGGCCGCCGGTCGTGATGCTGCACGGGCTCGCCGAGAGCGGCGAGGCGTTCCGGCGCTGGGTGCCGTATTTCGCCACGCATCATCTCGTGGTGCGGCCCGATCTGCGCGGCTATGGCGATTCGACGCCGATGCAGGGTGATTACGCCTATCGTTTTGCTGGTCTCGGCGACGACATCGTCCGGCTGCTTGATGCGCTGAAGCTCGATCGTGTGTTCCTGGTCGGGGGCAAGATCGGCGGCACGCTGGCGATGCACTTGACGGCCAAGCACCCGGATCGCGTGATCGCGGTCGCCGCGGTCGGCGCGCCGGCGTCACTCACCTCGTTCAACGAGCGGGCGCCGACCTGGCGCAAGCAGATCCGCGAGCACGGCGTCGAGCCCTGGGTGCGCGAGACCACCGCCGGCCGGCTCGGATCGTCGCTGCCGCCGGCGGCGCTGGACTGGTGGATCAAGCTGATGTCGAAGACCAAGGCCTCGACGCTCGAAGCATTTCTCCAGATGGTGCCGACGGTCGATGTCACCGGCGAGCTGCCCTCGATCAAGCGCCCGGCGCTGGTGATCACCACGACCGGCTCGGGGCTCGGCGACGTCGCCTCGGTCAAGGCCTGGCAGGAGACGATTCCGGGCTCGAAGCTCGAGGTGCTGCCCGGCGATTCCTATCATGTGGCCGCGACGGACCCGGATGTCTGCGCCCGGATGGTCAGGGAGTTCTTCGATCGGCTCAAAACATGAGAGATGAGTCCGAATAGCCCACCAAGAGGCTCGGACGAAACGCATGACGAAAGGGGAGGAACGATGAGCTTGAAGCAAATGCTGGCCGGCTGTCTCGGCGCGACGGCGCTGCTGCATGCCGGCACCGGAATGGCGGCGAATGTCGAGATATCCGCGAGCGACATCGGTGGACAGGTGACCAGCGACAAGGGTGGAGAGGCCGGCGTCTGGGTGATCGCCGAGACCAGGGACCTGCCCACCAAATATGCGAAGGTGGTGGTGACCGACGATCAGGGCCGGTTCGTCATCCCGGATCTTCCCGCCGCCAGTTACAAGGTCTGGGTGCGGGGCTACGGTTTGCGGGACACCGCGCAGCAGGAGGTTCGTCCCGGCAAGGTGGTGGATTTCAAGGCCGCTGCCGCTTCGCCCAAAGAGGACGCGCAGAATTATCCGGGGATGTACTGGTACTCGATGCTCGACATTCCGAGACCCGAGGAATTTCCCGGCACCGGCGACAAGGGCAACAAGATGCCGGAGACCATGAAGTCGCAGGCCCAGTGGGTCGATACGGTCAAGAACATGTGCCAGTCCTGCCACGCGCTCGGGACGCGGGGCATTCGCGAAGTCCCGAAGGTGTTCACCGACGGCTATGATTCGCATACGGCCTGGGCGGTCCGCACCCAGGCCGGCCAGGCCCAGGAATACATGGCGACGGTGCTCGCCAGCATGGGCCCCGAGAAGGTCTACGACCTGTTCTCGAAATGGACCGATCGCATCGCTGGCGGCGAACTGCCGTTCGACAAGCCCGAGCGGCCCAAGGGCATCGAGCGCAATGTGGTCTTCACGATGTGGGACTGGGCGGCGCCGACGCGCTATCAGCACGATGCGATCTCGACCGACAAGCGCAACCCGCGCCTCAACGCCAACGGCCTGATCTACGGATCGTCGGAGGAAAGCTCCGATCTCGTGCCGACGCTCGATCCCGTGAAGAACATCGCCGGCACCATCAAGCATCCCTATCTCGATCCGAACACGCCGTCGTCGACCGACGCGCCGCGGGGCCCGTCGGCCTATTGGGGTGACGAGCCGATCTGGGATGGCCACACCAGCATCCACAACGTCATGATGGACGAGCAGGGCAAGGTGTGGTTCACGGCGCGCCTGCGCCCGCCGGCCAATCCGGACTATTGCAAGCAGGGCTCGGACCTGCCGTCGGCGAAGGTGGCGCCGCAGGCCACCTCATTGCGCCAGCTGTCGCGCTTCGATCCCGCAACCGGCAAATGGGACCTGATCAACACCTGCTTCACGACCCACCACCTGTATTTCGACGACGATGCCAATCAGACGCTGTGGACCAGCTCCGGCGGCCCCGGCCTCGGCGGCGGCCTGGTCGGCTGGCTCAACACCAGGCAGTATCGCGAAACCCTCGACGACGTGAAATCGCAGGGCTGGACGCCGCTGATCATCGACACCAACGGCAATGGCAAGCGCGACGCCTATGTCGAGCACAAGGATCCCGTCGATCCGACCAAGGACAAGCGCATCGCGGCGTCGTTCTACGGCATCATGCCGAGCCCGGTCGACGATTCGATCTGGGGCCAGGCGATGGACCGCGGCTTCTCGCGCATCGATCAGCCCGGCTACATCGTTCGCGTGATGCCGGGACCCGATCCCGCCAACACCGCGCTGTCCGAAGTGTATCAGCCGCCGGAGGGCACGTTCGGGCCGCGTGGTCTCGACATCGGGCTTGACGGCGTGGTGTGGACGGTCTTGTCCAGCGGTCATCTCACAAGCTTCGACCGCAAGCTCTGCAAAGGGCCGCTCAACGGGCCGACCACGGCGGACGGCAGGCAATGTCCCGAAGGATGGAAGATCTGGCGCATGCCCGGGCCGCAGTTCAAGGGACTCGATGCCAGCGGCAGCGCAAACCACGCCTATTACGTCTGGGTGGACCGCTACAACACCTTCGGACTCGGCGCCAACGTGCCGATCGCCAGCGCCAATGGCAGCGAGTCGCTGCTCGCGCTCGTCAACGGACAGTTGGTGAATCTGCGCAATCCCTATCCGCTTGGCTTCTTCACCAAGAATGTCGACGGTCGTATCGACGACCCCAATACGGGCTGGAAGGGGCGCGGCCTGTGGAGCACGACGGGAACGCGCGCGAGCTTCCACGGTGAGGGCGGCAAGGAGGCCTCGCCTAAAGTCTACAAGGTGCAGATGCGGCCAGATCCATTGGCCCATTGATTGTTTGATCCCATCGATCGCTCCGCTACAAACGAGTGCCCAAGCCAAGGGAACAGAACCATGACAAAAACCTCTCGACGTGACCTGCTCACCGCCGCAGCCGCGATGACCGCGGCAGGCCTCGCCGATACGGCTCCCGCCGCGGCGCAGGCCGGACCGAAGCCGATCTTCCCGGTGCCGATGATCGCGATCCCGATCGTCGGCGAGACAAGCGTGTTCCAGGTCCGCCGCATCTACTGCATCGGGCGCAACTATGCCGCACACGCGATCGAGCGCGGCTCGGATCCCAACCGGGAGCCGCCGTTCTTCTTCCAGAAGCCGACCGATGCGATCCAGAACGTCGCGGTCGGCGAGGTCGCGGACCATCCCTATCCGTCGCTGACCAAGAACTATCATCACGAGGTCGAGCTGGTCGCAGCGATGAAATCCGGCGGCACCAACATCCCGGCCGAGAAGGCGCTCGACCATGTCTATGGCTACGCGCTCGGCCTCGACATGACCCGGCGCGATCTCCAGAACGGCATGGCCGCGGAGAAGAAGCCCTGGGAGATCGGCAAGAGTTTTGACCACGCCGCGGTGATCGGTCCGATCCATCCGGCCAGCAAGACCGGCCACTTCGAGAAGGGCGCCATCTCGCTGGCAATCAACGGCACGGTCAAGCAGAGCTCGGATCTCAGCAAGATGATCTGGAGCGTCGCCGAGCAGATCGCAAAGCTTTCGGAAGCGTTCGAGCTGAAGGCGGGCGACATCATCTATTCCGGCACGCCGGAGAATGTCGGCCCCGTGGTGAAGGGCGACGTGCTCCTCTGCAAGCTCGAGGGCCTGCCGGACATGTCGATCAAGATTGTGTAGCGGCTGCAGCTTTCTTTACCTCTCCCCGCTTGCGGGGAGAGGTCGGATTGCGCAGCAATCCGGGTGA
>NZ_JBFULT010000146.1:0-13728 GCF_054049755.1 Bradyrhizobium sp. P5_C11_2 | reverse complement strand
GCTCGACATGGTGCATGTCTTCGCGACCGAAGCGAAAGGCTTTGCGGTCAAGCTGCGCAGCTACCGCAAGGCGATCGCACCTGATGGGATGATCTGGGCATCATGGCCGAAGAGGGCCTCGGGCGTCGCGACTGACGTGACGGAAACGCTGGTGCGCGAGACCGCGCTCGCAAACGGTCTCGTCGACATCAAGGTCTGCGCCGTCGACGACGTCTGGTCAGGCCTCAAGCTCGTGATCCCTGTCAAGGACCGCATCAAGCTCCCAAAGTAGCCCCGGCGCCGTTGGGGAGCGCGAGCCGTAGCCGCAGCCTCCGTCATTGCGAGCGCAGCGAAGCAATCCAGAATCTTTCCGCGGCGGCAGTCTGGATTGCTTCGCTACGCTCGCAATGACGGTGTTGCTGCTGTTGAGCTCGCAATGACTTGGCGTGCTTTAATGGTTGCTACGATATTTCACTTCGCCGCGGCTCCTGCCCTCTCCCAGCCACGCTCCAGGAAACGCAGCACGTCGTCGTTGAACTGCTCGGGATCCTGCAGGAACGAAAAATGGCTGACCTCCGGCTGGATCAGCAGGCCCGCCCCCGGAATATTCGCCGCCATGAACTCGGTGTTCTCGCGCTTGATCGCCTCGTCGTGATCGCCGTCCACGATCCAGGTCGGGACCTTGATCGATGCGAGGTCGGAGGCCGTCCATTTCGGCTGGCTCTCCCACATCTTGGTGATCTCCGCGACGAAGCTGTTGTACGCGGCAGGCGTCGGTGAGAGGCGCTTGTACTCCTCGCCGGCTCTCGCGATGTAGGCGTTGAAGACGTCGCTTGACGCAATGTCGGCAACGCCGGATGGATCCGAGTTCGCCGCGAAAGCGAACAGCTTGCTCACCCGCTCCGGGTGTTTCATGGCGATGTCGAGGCCGATGATCGCGCCGTCGCTCCAGCCCACGATCGCCGCCTTTTTGATCTTGAGATGGTCGAGCAGCCCGACCACGTCCGAGGCCATCAGATCGTAGCCATAGGGCTCCTGGTTGCGGCTGCTGCGCCCATGCCCGCGGCTTTCCATGACGATGACCTGATAGCGCCGTTGCAGCGCACGGACCTGGTGGCCCCAATAGTTGGCGTTGGCGAGACCGCCATGCAGCAACAGCACGGGCTCACCCCGCCCGAACATTGCGTACCAGACCTTGATGCCATTGACGGGCGCGAAGCCGCTCTGCGCTGCCTTGGGCAATGTCGGCGTCGGCGGCAAGTTCAGCCATCGCGGCGCCGCATGCGCCGCGTTGATCGAGACCGTAACGAGAAGTGCGATGAAGAGATTGCGAAACGGCATGACACGTCTTCCTGTTCGACCACGGGACGTTAGCCCATGACCAAGACGTAGGGTGGGCAAAGGCGCGAAGCGCCGTGCCCACCACGGAGTGCTTCGCGATGGTGGGCACGCTTGCGCTTTGCCCACCCTACGGTCTGACGTTTCTTTTGTTGGGATGCTAAGAGTCTCACAAGAGCACCACACCCTGAAGCTTAGTCGGTGAGCTTGAGCCGGATCTGGGCTCCGTCGGGAAGATCATTGATCTGTTTCGCAATGTGGCCCGAGAATGAGATCAGCTCTGCTCTATCGATAGTCCCAATATTTTCGAGCGCGCAAACGCCGCCAAGGGTGGCGGGAAGTTTCAGGCAATAGCATCGCTTGGCATCCGGCATTCCCAACGTTGCGCGAGCTCGTTCAACGAGTTCTCGCATTGTCCAATCTTTCAAGAACTCGTCTGCGTTTTGCAGCCTTGCAAAGTCCTCTTCATTGATCGCAACAACCTCGCAAGATAATTCCTCGGGGCATATGCGCCAGTATTGCCCGTCTTCACCAGTGAAGATCACATTGCCAAATTCATTCTGCATGACAAGTGAAGTTGGCCGCACAGCTCGCCAACCCCAAGCATCAGCTATCTCATCAAGGATATGCATCATACCATGCTATCGGTGTGAGGATCGCCTGCCAATGTCTCGTTCGGTCAAAACGCGAAGAGCAGAACGTGAGCAAATTCAGTCCGCTAAGGCCCCATTGAACGGACCTCAAGGGAGGCTTCAAAGATCCTCCCCGTTGAAGAGATGCCCGCCAGATCACGAACAGGGCATCGCGGCGGGGCTAAAATGCCTCTTGTTGACCATGATTTCGAGCGTAGATTTGGCCAATCTGGGCGATGGCAGGGCAGTTGCAATGACGGCTCGGTCCCACAAGACCGCGGAAGAGGAGTACGAGGAGCAAGTTCGCATCCTCATCCGTATCGTTTCAGCCTCCACTTTGGGGCTTCTCGCTTTCGCAGCGGGCCTGCTGATTGGGACCTTTCTGTTCTCGTGATCGAAGTTGAATGACCGGCCGTCCGGGCGCGGTGGGTTTTACGAAAGTTACAAAGTATCAGCTGTCGGGCGACATCGCCGGGCTGCGAATCCTTACTCAGCCCGAATCTCTCTCGCCGGAGTGCCTGCTCAAGTCTGCTTCACACTCAGAAGCGGACATCTCACCTTTATGAGTACACGCCCTTGAGCTGCGTCTTCACTTCGACGTCGCCGCGGCCGCGCCGCCCGTATCGTCCCGCACATGGATCACCGCGATCGTGTCGCCGTAGAGCCGCTTCCAGCCCTTGATGTGGTCCAGGATCTGGGCGGCGGGCGAGCCCGCGGAGAGCAGCGTCGCGTCGATCCTGTTGTCGTCGAGCATGCGCAGCAGGCCGGCGACGTTGCGGCCGTCCTCGGCGGCAAAATAATCCATCAGGAATTTTTCGCCATAAAGCTCCGACCGGCCGTCGACGAAGGGCCTGATGTCGCGAACGATCAGATAGCCGCCGAAGTCATAGGAATTGAAGATGCGTGCGGCCTTGCGCTGGCTGAGAACGTCGACCGCGGCAACCGGCGCCCGCGTCGCGGAGAATTCGAAGGCATGATGTGCCGCAAAGGCCGCGGTCGCGCTGACGGTGGCCATGACGATCGCCAGCGCGATCAGCCCCGCCGGCGCGCCCGGGACGATCCGCAGAGCGCCCGGCGCCTCCGACGCAGGCCTCAGCCTGCCGCTCAGCGGCTGCGCCAGCACCAGCGGAACGAGCACGCCGAACGTCTCGATGCTGCGGATATGCGCCAGCGCCATCCAGGTGGCGACCAGGATCAGCAGGACACGCGGCGGCGACAGTGCGAGGCCGCGGGACRGCCCGAGACCGAGCAGTCCGAGGAGCGCGCCCGCGAACGGGCTGAACGAGCTGAAATCGGCCGGGCGCCACTCGGCGATCACCGCGAAGGACTTGCCGAGGCTGAGGATGCGGGCAGCACCCAGCAAGGTGTCCAGTCCGTAGGGTGTGCAGCAGCTCGCCGCCAGCGCCGCAAGCCCGAATGCGGTCCAGCGCAATGCGAGCGCGAGCCGGCGCGCCGGCGCCGCGTTCCAGAGCGCTTCGAGCCCGATCGCCCCGATCAAGGCGAGCCCGAGCACGAAGCCGCCGTGAAGGTTGGCCCACAGCACCATCAGCGGCAGCAGCAGGAAGGAGGGCGCGTGACCGCGGTCGGCTGCGGCCATCAATGCTCCGGCCCAGGCGACCATGACCGGCAGCGCCAGCACATGGGGGCGGGCCAGCAGATGCGGCGTCGCCAGCGTCATCGCCAGCAGGCAAAACAGCAGCGCATAAGGCAGATCGAGATGCCGTTGCAGCAGGGCCAGCAGCAGTCGCATCGCCACCGCGATCGCGGCCGCGGTCAGGACCACGGGCCCCGCCCATCCCCAATGCGAATAGGTTGTCGCGAACAGCACCTGGGACAGCCAGGACGTCGAGAGCCAGGCCTCGCCCTCGCGCGTCAGGGAATAGAAGTCGGTCCAGGGCACGGCCCGGTGGTCGAGGATCCATTGGCCGACCTTGATCTGCCAGAGCGTGTCCGGATCGTGCAGCAGGCTGTCGCCGTTCACCAGCAGCAGCAAATAGGTCGCGGCCGCGACGCAAAGCGGCGCCAGATTGCGCTGGCGGCGCGCGATGGGAAGACTGGCCGCGATCGTCATGGTTTTGCCGGCGCGGCCGCCCCTGGCGCGCGGTCTCGCACATGGATCACCGCGATGTCGTCTGTATAGATCCGCTTCCAGCCCTCGAGGTGATCGAGGATCTGGGGGCCCGGGGCATCGGCGCCCAATAGCGTCGCGTCGATCTTGTACTCGTCGAGCAGGCGAGGCAGCAGCTCGGGCTTTTTCCCCTCCGTCGCCTTGAAGAAGTCCATGACGAATTTTTCGCCATAGAGCTCGGCGCGGCCGTCGGCGAAGACCGGGATGCCGCGCGAGATCAGATAACCGCCGAACTGGTAGCCGTTGAAGATCCGCTGCGCCTTGCGTTGCTCGAGCAGATCGACCGCCGCAACGGGTGTCTGCGCCATCGTGAAGGTAAAGCGGTGGTGCCCCATGTAGATCGACGTCGAGGTCCACGCCGCTGCCACGATCATCAGCGCACCGAGCGCAGTCACATAGCGGGCCGGCCAGCTGTCGCTGCCGGCTGCGTCCGGCTCCTGGCGCGGGAACATCTGGCCGAGCGGCTTCGCCAGCACCAGCGGCACCAGGAACGCAAATGCCTCGATGCTCCTGACATGGGTCAGCGCGCTCCAGGTCAGGAACAGGATCAGGAAGATCCGCGGCGCCGAGAGCACGAGGCCGCGATAGTAACCGAGCGCGATCAGGCCGAGCAGTGCACCTTCGAACGCCGTGAAGGAGGAGAAATTCGCCGGCATCCATTCGTAGATCACCGTCAACAGCTCGCCGAGGCCGAGGATGTTGGTCGCGCCCAGTGGCGTTCTCCAGCCGTAAGGCGTGCAGCAGGTCGCGATCAGCGCGCCGATGCCGAACAGCACCCAGCGCATGAACAGCGCAAGCCGTCGTCCCTTTTCGGCATGCTCGACGGCCTCGAGCGCGATCGGACCGATCAGCGCCAGACCCAGCACGAAGCCGCCGTGCAGGTTCGCCCACAGCGCCATCAGGGGCAGCCAGTACCAGGACGGTGCGCTCCTGCGGTCGGCCGCCGCCATCAGCATGCCAACCCACGCCACCATGACGGGCAGCGCCAGCATATGCGGACGCGTCAGGATATGATGCAGCGACAGCAGCAGCGCCAGCATCGCAAACAGCACCGAGCGCGGGATCTCGAGCTGCGCGTCGAGAAAATAGACGAGGATTGCGGCCGTGAGCGCGGTCGCCATCGCGGTGAGGATCACCGGCCCGGCCCAGTCCCATTGCGCATAGGAGAAGGCGAACAGCACCTGCGACAACCACGATGTCGAGATCCAGGGCGCGCCAGGCCGCGTGAAGGAATAGAAGTCGGTGTAGGGCAGGGCGCGGTGATCGAGAATCCATTGCCCGATCTTGATCTGCCAGAACGAGTCGGAGTCCTGGAGCAGCGTGTCGCCGACATAGAGGAAGAAGAGATAGGCGCCGGCACCGACGCACAGCGGCACCAGCGCTCGCGCGCGGCTCTGCACCGCGATGTCGTTGGCGAAGGAAAGGGACATGCCGCCTCGTCGTCCTGCTTGTTCTTGTCGGGTTGGCCGAGCGGGCCGCATTGGACCATGGCGGTCATAACTTCGGGTAAATCGCCGAAGCCGGATTCGGCCCATGTCTCGACGATTTAACGGATTGTTTTAGATTTCAGTTTACCATCGCCGAATTGACGTAACCCGCTCCGTGTTTACGCAGTCGAATTAACTGCGGCGCAATTCTTTGCCTCTAGGTTCAATTCCATGGTCGGGCGGCGCTGGGAAGCCGATGAGACCAGACCAGCCTCGTGTAGTTTTTGGAGCAGTCTATGAAGAACCTCGTTTCGCGTTTCGTGAATGACGAATCCGGCGCCACCGCCATTGAATACGGCCTGATCGCCGCCGGCATCGCGCTGGCGATCATCACCGTCGTCAACAACCTCGGCACCACGCTGAATGCCAAGTTCGGCTCGATCTCGTCCAGCCTCAAGTAAGCTGGACCACCACCAGAAATACGAAGAGCCCCGTCATCGACGGGGCTCTTTTGCTTGGTTCGGCGATCGGCGTGCGGGATTCGAGGCTCGGGCTTAAGCCTCCTTCAAGTCACGCGCGTGTATGACGTGAGCGCATCCGCGTCACTGTATTGCGTCAAGGGAAGCCGCATGGCTGAAGTCTCGCCCGCCCCGCCTGCTGTTGGCCGTCACGGCGCGGTCCCCGCAGCGCTCCTCAACATCTCCTTCGTGCTGGCGATCGTCACGCTGGCGTATTTTCCGACGGCCTATCTCACGCATGTGTGGATCTTCGGCGCGGACGGCCGCGGCATCCCCACGGACTTCGTCAACGTCTGGGCGGCCGGCAGGTTGGCGCTCGAGGGCCATCCCGCGCAGGCCTGGGATTGGGACATCCAGAAGCAGGTCGAGCTCGCGCTGCTCAAGCAGGACTTCGTCGGTCATTTCGCCTGGCACTACCCGCCGCCCTTCCTGTTCGTCGCCTCCTTGCTCGCGCAGTTTCCTTACTCCGCGGCTTTCATTGGCTGGGCCGCGTTCAGCATGCTGCCTTACCTCGCCGTGATGCGCGCGATCATCGGACGGAATGCGGGTCTGGTGCTTGCCGTTGGCTTTCCCGCCGCATTCATCAACATCCTGGTCGGCCAGAACGGCTTCCTCACCGCCTCGCTGATCGGCGGCATGCTTTATCTGATGCCGACGCGGCCGGTGCTGGCCGGAATTTGCCTCGGCCTTCTTAGTTACAAGCCCCAATATGGATTGCTGTTTCCGCTGGTCCTGATCGCCGCCGCCGAATGGACGGTGCTTGTGACGGCCGCAACCGTCGCCGCCGCGATCGCAGCCGTATCGTGGCTCGCCTTCGGCACCGAGAGCTGGCAGGCCTTCTTTCACTGGATACCGATGTTCTCGCAGGCCTTCCTCACCGAGGGTCGTGCGCCCTGGTTCAAGATGCAGAGCATCTTCGCGTTGGTGCGCTATCTCGGCGGCACCGAGCAGCTCGCCTGGATATTCCAGTGGGTGTTGACGGCCTCGCTTGCCGTCGTGCTGGTCGTGATGTGGCGCAGCAGGCTGCCATATGCACTGAAAGCGGCGATGCTTGCGGCGGCAACGCTTCTGACGACGCCCTATCTGTTCATGTACGACCTGGTTGTGCTGGCGATCGCGATTGCCTTTCTCATCCGCGCCGGCCTCGACGATGGTTTCGCGCGCCACGAGGTGATGGCCTTGCTCTGTGTCTTCGCGCTGCTCGCAACCTTCCTGTTTCTCGGCCAGCCGGTGGGCTTCCCGGCAATTCTCATCGTCGTCGGGCTGATCTTTGGCCGCTGCGCAGCCTGGCGCGCTGCCGCGGCTGCATCGGCGCAGCCTGTTGCGGCGCGGGCGTGATCGCAGATCAGCGTCAGCGCATTTGCGTCTTGTGTTCGGCTCTGAATAGTTGTTCAGTTCTTGGGGGCGATTTGCAGCGAAATCGGTGACGAAGCGTTCGGCCGCAGGGCGTGCGGCGGGCGTGTGGGACAGGAAGCGCGCCATGGTTTATCGGCGGACGCATCAAGTGGTTAAGCGCCTTGCGGCCAGGCGCAGCGCGATCCTCGCGGCGGCGCGGGAGGCTGCGGCGGAAGGCGGAATGGCGGCGGTCCAGATCGCGCCGGTCGCCGTCCGGGCCAATGTCGCGGCGGGCACGGTGTACCGCTACTTTCCCTCCAAGGCCGAGCTGATCTCCGAATTGATTGCCGAGGTCTCCCGTGACGAGCTCGCGGCGATTCGCCGGGCGGCCGATGCCGCACCCGGCCCGTCCTCGGCGCTGGCGGCTGCCGTGACCACCGTGGCGGTCCACACCCTGTCGCAGCGCAGGTTGGCCTGGGGCATCCTGGCCGAGCCGGTCGATGTCGATGTCAGCGCCTCCAGGCTTGCCAGCCGGCGCGAGATCGCCGGCGAGATCGCAGCGAGGATCGACGCCGCGGTGCGGGCCGGTCATTTGCCGGCGCAGGACACCGCGCTCGCCGCCACCGCGCTGCTCGGCGCGCTGCACGAGGCCCTGGTCGGACCGCTCGCCCCCGACAATCTCGACGACCCCGCCAAGATGCGCGACGCGGTGCAGACCGTGACGCTGCTCGCGCTCCGCGCCGTCGGCGTCATGGACGCCCGCGCCCGCGGCCTCGTGGTGCAGCAGACGCTGCTGCCGACAACAAAGGCGCTGGTCGGGGCCTGATGCGCGCCGCGGCCTGATTGGCGCGGCGCCTCAATCGCTTCGCCCAATCCACCGCGCGTCAGGCCGGCCGTCGCCGGCTACTGTGCATGGGGTTGTTTTCGATATTTTTGCTGCCGCGCGCCTGCGCGACTTCAGATATCCGCGCCGCCCTCGGGGCCGACGGAGGCGATGCGGACCATGTTGGTGGTGCCGGGGATGCCGAGCGGCACGCCGGCGACGATGATCACGCGCTGGCCGGCGCGGACGAAGCCGTCCCGGAACGCGATCTGGCCGGCGCGGCTCACCATGTCGTCCTGGTCGCGCGCATCTTCCGCCACCACGCAGTGCACGCCCCAGACGACCGACAGCCGGCGTCCCGCGGCGACGTTCGGCGTGATCGCCACGATCGGCGGCTTCGGCCGCTCGCGCGCCACGCGCACGGCGGTCGAGCCCGAGCTGGTCCAGCAGATCAGGGCGGGCAGGTCGAGCGTCTCGGCGATCTGCCGCGCGGCATCCGCGATGGCGTCGCCGGCGGTGGATTCCGGGGCGGGGCGCTGAGCGGTGAGCACAGAACGATAAATCGGGTCGCGCTCGACCTCCTCGCCGATGCGGTTCATGGTCGAGACCGCCTCGACCGGGAATTTGCCGGCCGCCGATTCCGCCGACAGCATGATGGCGTCGGCGCCTTCATAGACGGCGGTGGCGACGTCGGAGACCTCGGCGCGGGTCGGTACCGGCGCTTGGATCATCGATTCCAGCATCTGGGTCGCGATCACCACCGGTTTGCCGGCGCGGCGCGCCATCCGCGTCATCTGCTTCTGCAGGCTCGGCACGCGCTCCAGCGGCAGCTCGACGCCGAGATCGCCGCGCGCCACCATCAGCGCGTCGGAGGCCTCGATGATCTCGGCGAGGCGGTCGATCGCCTGCGGCTTCTCGATCTTGGCCATCACCGCGGCGCGGCCGCGGATCATCTTCTTGGCCTCGACCACGTCGTCGGCGCGCTGCACGAAGGACAGCGCAATCCAGTCGACGCCAGTGACCAGCGCCGCCTCGAGGTCGGCGCGGTCCTTCGGCGTCATCGCCGAGACCGGCAGGTCGGTGTCGGGCAGGCTGACGCCCTTGCGGTCGGACATCTTGCCGCCGACCACGACGCGGGTCACGGCGTGCTCCTTCGAGGTCTCTTCCGCGATCAGCCGCACCTTGCCGTCGTCGAGCAGCAGCGCATGGCCGGGCCGCAACGCGGCGAGAATCTCCGGATGCGGGAGATGGACGCGGGTGGTGTCGCCCGGCGTCTTGTCGGAATCGAGGGTGAAGATCTGGCCGTTCTGGAGCTGGACCGAGCCCTCGGCGAAGGCGCCGAGCCGGAGCTTCGGCCCCTGGAGGTCGACCAGGATGCCGATCGGCCGGCCGTAGCTCGACTCGACATTGCGGATCGTCGCCACCAGCTCCCGCATCTTGTCATGCGGGGTGTGGCTCATGTTGATGCGGAACAGGTCGGCGCCGGCCTCGAACAGGCGGCGGATCATCGCGAGATCCGAAGAGGCAGGTCCCAGGGTCGCGAGAATCTTGATACGGCGAAGACGCCTCATGGCTTATTTCCAGGCGGGGGTGGGAGGCCGGGCGAGCCCGGGGGCGTAGCACCGGGCGGGCTATTGGGCAAACCCGGAACGCCGCCCCCCGGACCAACCGGGCCCGGCAGACCAGGTACGCGCTGTTGTGCGGGCTGCTCGTTGGCGTCGGTGAGCTGGACCGTCCAGGCCCGCTGCTCGCCGGTATCGACCTCGAAATAGCCGGTCCGGTCATAACCGCGCGCCAGACAGTCCTCGGTGCCGCGGATGGTGAACTCCTTGTCGCGCGAGCACATGAAGGCCTGCCCGGACCATTCGCCGCCGCGGTCATAATCGATCGCGTAGATGTAATAGTAGCGGGCGACCAGCGTTCCCCTGAGCAGGGTCTCGCAGGAGCGGGACGAGATGTTCCACCAGCCCTCGGTGGTCCAGCCCTCGGCGTCCTTGTAGCCCAGCGCAATGCCGACCCGGCTCGCAGTGTTGTTGCAGAGGCGGAAATCGGCGGAAGCCGGGCTGGTCCAGAGGCACAGCAGGCCGACCATCAGCACCGGGACCAACCGGGCGAGCAGGCGAAGGGGGGAGCGGGGAGATTCGGCGATCATTGTCGCGGAACGTATACCAGATGATTGACGATTTGGCGTAGGGCCGGGGAACTGGCCCCCGGCTTGGGCTCATGGGCCGTTTGCGCCGCGATATGGCAAAATCTGTGACAGGACCCCACCTGATCCCGTAAGGGTCTAGCCAGACAACGAGCCACGGCCAGGGATGCGAACGATGGCAATCGACGACAAAACCAGAACGGAGCTCGAGGCGGCGGCCTTCCGGCGCCTGGTCGAGCATTTGCGGACGCGGACGGACGTCCAGAACATCGATTTGATGAATCTGGCCGGCTTCTGCCGCAACTGCCTGTCCAATTGGCTCAAGGACGCCGCGGATGCCCAAGGCGTCGCTTTAAGCAAGGACGAGAGCCGGGAAGCCGTCTACGGCATGCCCTACGAGACCTGGAAAGCGAAACACCAGGGCACGGCGACGCCCGAGCAGCTCGAAGCGATGAAGAAGGTCCATCCCGGGCACTAGTTTTTCTCCGTCATTCCGGGGCGATGCGCAGCATCGAACCCGGAATCTCGAGATTCCGGGTTCGCCCTTCGGGCGCCCCGGAATGACGACAATCTCCAGTATCTTCTCATCTCCTGTGGGCGCGCTGTGGACGAGCGCGATGCTGCCTTGAACGCGGGGGCCGCCAACCCTAAGGGTCAAGCAGCACGCGCGGTGAGGATGCCGGCGTCACCTCGTTTTGCCAGTTCCATTGGGAGTACCAAGATGGCCACCTCCGCCGCCGTTCGCGACGACGAGCCCGCGACGAAATTTGCCAAGGACCAGCTCAAATCCATCATCGAGCGCATCGAGCGGCTGGAGGAGGAGAAGAAGGCGATTTCCGACGACATCCGCGACGTCTATGCCGAGAGCAAGGGCAACGGCTACGACGTCAAGGCGCTGCGCACCATCGTGCGCCTGCGCAAGCAGGACCCCAACGAGCGCGCCGAGGCCGAGACGATTCTCGAGACCTACATGCAGGCGCTGGGGATGATCTGAGGCGAGGAGGCCGCGGCGTCACCGGTAGGAGTACCTCGTCCGGCCGCAATTTGCAGCGCACCCAGCTTGGGCAAAATCCGCTCGTCTGCTAGAGTGCTCGGTGAAGGGACCGAGCCATGGATGTGCCAGGGCCAGAGCGCAGGCTCGCAGCGGTCCTCGCGGCTGACATGGTCGGCTTTAGTCGGCTCATGGAGGCCGATGAGGCTGGCACGCTCGCGCGCCTCAAAACCCACCGGATCGAGCTGATCGATCCGGCCATAGCCAAAAATCACGGCCGCATCATCAAGACGACGGGCGACGGCATGCTCGTCGAATTCCATAGCGTCGTCGACGCGGTGCTGTGCGCTGCCGAAATTCAGAGCCGGATGGGGCGACGCAATGCCGACGTCCCGCCGCCGCGATGGATACAATTCCGCATCGGCATCAATCTCGGCGACGTGATCGTCGACCAGAACGATATTTTCGGCGACGGCGTCAACGTCGCGGCACGGTTGGAGGCGCTGGCCGAGCCTGGAGGTATCTGCATCTCGAGCGCGGTGCGCGACCAGCTCGGCCTGCGCCTCGATGGCGTTGCATTCGAGGATATCGGCGAGCAGAACGTCAAGAACATCGTCCGTCCAATCCGCGTCTACCGGATTCGGCTGGAGGAGGGGCCGGCAAGCACGCCAGACGGCGCGAAGGGCACCGCAAAGACGACGGGCAAGTCGAAGAAGCCGTCCATCGCCGTGCTGCCCTTCGCCAACATGAGCGGCGATCCGGAGCAGGAGTTCTTTGCGGACGGCTTGACCGAAGACATCATCACCGAGCTTTCGCGCTTCCACGACCTGCTGGTGATCTCCCGCAACTCGACCTTCGTGTACAAGGGCAAGGCGGTCAAGGTGCAGGACGTCGGCCGCGAATTCGGCGTCGATTATGTCATCGAGGGCAGCGTGCGAAAGGCCGGAGATCGCGTCCGCGTCACCGTGCAGCTGATCGACGCGGAAACCGACCGGCACATTTGGGCCGAGCGCTACGACGGCGAGCTCAAGGACATCTTTGCCATCCAGGACGAGATGACCCGGGCGATCGCCGCCACGTTGCCCGGCCGCGTCGAGGCGGCGACGCACGATCGGGCCAACCGCAAGCCCACCGACAACATGGCGGCCTATGAATGCGTGCTGGCCGCCAAGGTCCTGCATCATCGCTCCAATCGCGAAGACAATGCGCGGGCGCAACTTCTGCTCGACCGGGCGCTCGAACTCGATGCGAACTATGCTCACGCACACGCGTGGAAGGCGTGCGTCCTGGGTCAGACCTGGGTCTATAATTGGTGCGCGGATCGCGACGCCACCTTCCAACAGGTGGCTTCAGAGCTGGAGACCGCGCTGGTCCTCGACGACAATGACAGCGACGTCCACCGCATCCTCGCGGCGCTCAATCTGAACCGCGACGACCATGACAAGGCCACCTATCATCAGGAGCGGGCGCTCGCGCTCAACCCGAACTACGACCTGGTCGTGGTGCAGCAGGGCGAACTTCTGACCTGGCTGGGCCGACCTGAAGAGGGTATCGACTGGATCAAGAAGGCGATGCGGCTCAACCCGTATCACCCGGAACGCTTCTGGAGCCATCTCGGGCGCGCCTATTATTGTGCCGAGAAATACGCCGAAGCCGCCGAGGCCTTCTCACGGATCACACGCCCCGATCACACCCATCACGCCTCCCTTGCGGGGATCTTCGCGCAAATGGGCAACGCGATTGCCGCCGGCGCGCACGCAGCCGAAGTTCTCAAGCGTGAACCGGCCTTTTCGGTGGCCAATCATCTCTCCACCCAGCACTATAAGCGCGACGTGGATCGTCAGCGCTACGAGGCGGGCCTGCTCAAGGCAGGCCTGCCGGCTTGATCTGGCGCGCAGCCGAGACCGATGGGCGATCGATCGAGAGTGAGACCGTGACTGAGCCGCTGTTGCCGTGCGAGGTGAGCCGGGCCTTCGACGCCTTTCCGGCGCCGTTGCGCAGGCGCCTTCTCGACGTGCGCAAGCTCATCTTTGCGACAGCCAAGGCGCATGACGACGTCGGTCCGCTGACCGAGACGTTGAAATGGGGCGAACCGGCCTATCTGACCGAGCAGTCCGGAAGCGGCAGCACCATCCGGCTCGGCCGCGTCAAGGATTCCGGGCACGCCGCCATTCTGTTCAACTGCAAGACGACGCTGGTCGATACCTTCCGCGAGCGCTTTCCCGATCAGTTCGAGTATCGGCAGACCAGGGCCTTGCTGTTGCCCGTATCCGGCGCGCTGCCAAAGCAGCAGCTCACCGTCTGCCTCTCGCTGGCGTTGACGTATCATCTGGATCGGCGGCTCAGGAACGCGCGGTAAAAGCCGCGGACCTGTAGCCCGGATGGAGCGAAGCGAAATCCGGGGGCCT
>NZ_JBFULT010000145.1:0-13775 GCF_054049755.1 Bradyrhizobium sp. P5_C11_2 | reverse complement strand
TCCTCGCTGTGCAGAACCCGTTCGATCCGGCGCAGCTCCAATTGATGAACTCGCGGATCTCACCGCTCTGGACCGCCGACGGCCAGAGTCCGTTCCTGCTCGGCACCGACGAACAGGGCCGCGACGTGTTCTCCGCCATCCTCTATGGCTTGCGCATCTCGCTCGCTGTCGGCGTGGCCGGTGTGATCTTTGCCGGCGCGCTCGGAATCGCGCTCGGGCTGATCGCAGGCTATTTCGGGGGCGCCGTCGATGGCGTGATCATGCGGATTGCCGACGTGCAACTCACGTTCCCCGCCATTCTGATCGCGCTGCTGGTCAATGGCATCGCGAAATCGATCCTCGGCAACCGGCTGGACGCCAACAGCATGCTGGTGGTRCTGGTGATCTCGATCGGCCTGAGTTTCTGGGTGGGGTATGCCCGGACCGTGCGCGGTTCCGTGATGGTCGAGAAGAACAAGGATTACGTGGCGGCCGCGCAGCTGATCGGCCTGCCCGCACCAAAGATCATGGTGCGACATGTGCTGCCGAACACGATGGGCCCGATCCTGGTCATCGCCACGATCAACCTCGCGCTTGCCATCATCACCGAGGCGACGCTGTCGTTTCTCGGCGTCGGCCTGCCCGACACCATGCCCTCGMTCGGCACGCTCATTCGCATCGGCAACAACTATCTGTTCGCGGGCGAGTGGTGGATCGTCGCCTTCCCCGGGCTCGCACTCGCCGCACTGATCCTTTCCATCAACCTGCTCGGCGATTGGCTGCGCGACGCGCTCAACCCGAAACTTCGATGAGCAAGACTTCGATGAGAGCACCTCGCTCATGACCGAACCCGTTCTCTCCGTCCGCAATCTTCAGGTGGAGTTCGCCGCGCGCCGCGGCACGCTGCGCGCGATCGACGGCGTCTCCTTCGACATCGCCAAGGGCGAGGTGCTGGGCGTGGTCGGCGAATCCGGTGCCGGAAAATCCGTCACCGGGCTTGCGGTGATCGGCCTGATCGACCCGCCCGGCCGCATCGCCGGTGGTGAGATCCGTTTGTCCGGCCTGCGCATCGACAATCTGCCGCCGGAGGAGATGCGCCGCGTCCGCGGCAAGCGGATCGGCATGATCTTCCAGGATCCGCTCACCTCGCTCAATCCGGTGTACCGGGTCGGCGACCAGATCATCGAGACGATCAGAACCCATCTGAACCTGTCCGAGACGGCCGCACGCCGCCGCGCCATCGACCTGCTCGCCGAGGTCGGAATCCCGGCGCCGGAGAAGCGCATCGACGGCTATCCACATGAATTCTCCGGCGGCATGCGCCAGCGCGTGGTCATTGCACTGGCAATCTGCGCCGAGCCGGAGCTCGTCATCGCGGACGAGCCGACCACCGCCCTCGACGTCTCCGTACAGGCGCAGATCATTTCGCTGATCAAGCGCCTGGGTCGCGACCACGGCACCGCCGTGATGCTCGTCACCCATGACATGGGCGTGATCGCCGAGACCTCCGACCGCGTCGCGGTGATGTATGCCGGCCGCGTCGCCGAGATCGGCCCGGTGCAGGATGTCGTGAAGAACCCGCTCCACCCCTATGCCAAGGGCCTGATGGGTGCGATCCCGACGCTCGCCGGCGACGACAAGCGCCTGGTGCAGATTCCCGGGTCCATGCCGCGGCTGTCGGCGATCCCGCACGGCTGCTCGTTCAATCCCCGCTGCGCGTTCGCGTTCGACCGCTGCCGCGTCGAGCGGCCGGAGCCGCTGCCGCGCGGCACGCAATCCGTCGCCTGCCATCTCTATGACAACGTGCCGGCGGAGAGCGCGGCATGAGCGCCCCCTTCGTCCAGGCCAACAACCTGCGCCGCGTGTTCGACGTCTCGAAGCCGTGGCTCAACCGCGTGCTCGAAGGCGGCCACCTCGAATACCTCAAGGCCGTCGACGGCGTCACCTTCGACATCAGGAAGGGCGAGACCTTTGCACTGGTCGGCGAGTCCGGCTCAGGCAAGACCACGGCGGCGCGGATGGTCGTCGGCCTGCTGCCGCCGAGCTCCGGCAACGTCACGATCGACGGCATATCGATGACCGACCCGCGGCAGGCGCAGGCGCGCCGAAAGCTGCGCCGCCGCATCCAGATGATTTTTCAGGACCCCTATGCCAGCCTGAACCCGCGCTTCCGCGTCGATGCCATCATCTCCGAGCCGATCCGCGCCTTCGACCTGATCCAGGGCGAGCGCGACATCCAGGCCCGCGTCGCGGAATTGCTGAGCCTGGTCGGCCTGCATCCCGACGACCGGCTGAAGTTTCCGCACGAATTCTCCGGCGGCCAGCGCCAGCGCATCGCCATCGCGCGGGCGCTCGCCTCCGACGCCGAGTTCATCGTCTGCGATGAGCCGACATCGGCGCTCGACGTCTCCGTGCAGGCGCAGATCCTCAACCTGATGCGCGACCTCCAGGACAAGTTCGGCCTGACCTACATGTTCATCAGCCACAACCTCGCCGTGGTCCGCCACATGGCGAGCCGTGTCGGCGTGATGTATCTCGGCCGCATCGTCGAGATCGCGGAAGGCAAGGAATTGTTCGCCCGTCCGCGCATGCCCTACACCAAGATGCTGCTGGGCGCCGTGCCCGATCTCGCGATGAGCGGCCGACAGCGCATTCCGGTGAAGGGCGAGATCCCGAACCCGATCAACCCGCCCTCGGGCTGCGCCTTCCATCCGCGCTGTCCGCTGGCGTTCGATCTCTGCCGCAAGGAAGCACCGAGCCTGATCGACGGCGTCGCCTGCCATGCGGTAAACACCGCGCCGGTACCGGCGTGACGCGCGCGTGCCATGCGGCCTGCGCATTGGCGGCACGGCATCGCCTGTGATCAATTGCGCGCGCCGCAAACAAGGTAGCGAAGTCCAATGGCCAGCAACGTCAATCCTGATCCCTTCACGACCAGGCCCGAAATCGAGGGCACCTTCGGGGTCGTCGCCAGCACGCACTGGATCGCGACCGCCGTCGGCATGGCCGTTCTGGAAAAGGGCGGCAATGCCTTCGATGCCGGTGTCGCCGCCGCCTTCACGCTCCAGGTGGTCGAGCCGCACCTGAACGGCCCCGGCGGCGATGTCCCCATCATCGTGCATGACGTCAAGCGCGGCCGCACCGAGGTGATCTGCGGCCAGGGCCCGGCGCCGGCGCGCGCCACCATCGCGCATTACAGGAGCGAGGGCCTCGACATGGTGCCCGGCACCGGCCTGCTCGCGGCCTGTGTCCCCGGCACCTTCGAGTCCTGGATGATGCTGTTGCGCGACTACGGCACGCTACGGCTGCGCGACGTGCTGGAGCCCGCCATCTCCTACGCCCGCGACGGCCATCCGCTGGTCGAGCGGGCCTGCGCCACGATCCAGACCGTCGAGCAATTGTTCCGCAAGCACTGGCCGACCTCGGCCGCGGTCTATCTGCCGAACGGCGAAGTGCCGAAGCCCGGCACGCTCTTCACCAACAAGACGCTCGCCGCCGCCTACACCCGGATCCTGAACGAGGCCGAAAGCGGCGGCGGTGGCCGTGACGCCGAAATCGAGCGCGCGCGGAAGGCGTGGTCCCAGGGCTTTGTTGCCGAAGCCATCGACAAGTTCTGTCGTACCCAGGAAGTGATGGACGTCAGCGGCTCGCCGCATCGTGGCGTGCTCTCCGCCGACGACATGGCGCGCTGGCAGCCGACCGTCGAGGCGCCGCTGACCTACGACTACGGCCGCTACACCGTCTGCAAGGCCGGTGTCTGGAGCCAGGGTCCAGTGACACTGCAGCAGCTTGCGCTGCTGAAGGGTTTTGCGCTCGACGGGCTCGACCCGACCGGGCCGGAGTTCATCCACCTCCAGATCGAATGCGCCAAGCTCGCCTTCGCCGACCGCGAAAAGTTCTACGGCGATCCGAAATTCAGCGAGATCCCGATCGGGACGCTGCTGTCGGATGCCTATAATGACGAGCGCCGCAAACTGGTTACCGAGAAAGCCTCGCTCGACCTTCGGCCCGGCTCCGTCGAGGGCTTTGGCGGCGTGGTCAAGCTGCGCCGTGCAGAAGGTCAACGCGAAGCCGTGGGTGCGCTCGGTGCCGGCGAGCCGACCGTGGGTCGCTTCGGTGAGATGCGCGGCGACACCGTACATTTCGACATCATCGACAAGGCCGGCAACATGGTATCCTCCACGCCGTCGGGGGGCTGGCTGCAATCCTCGCCTGTCATACCCGAGCTGGGTTTCTGCCTCGGCAGCCGCGCGCAAATGTTCGAGTTGGAGGAGAACCAACCGAGCTCACTCGCGCCGGGCAAGCGCCCACGGACAACGCTGTCGCCGACCATGGCGCTGCGCGACGGCGAGCCGTACCTCGCCTGGGGCTCGCCCGGCGGCGACCAGCAGGACCAGTGGATCACGCAGTTCTTCCTGCGCCACGTCCATTGCAACCTCAATCTCCAGGAGGCGATCGACGCGCCGGCCTGGCACTCCGAGCATTTCCCTATCTCATTCTGGCCGCGCACCGCGCGCCCCGGCGTGCTCGTGGTCGAGAACCGCGTGCCGAAGGCGACGATCGAAAACCTGCGCGAGCGTGGCCATATCGTGGAAGTCGGCCCCGACTGGTCGGAGGGCCGCCTCACCGCCGCCTCGCGCGTCGGGGTGCGCCGCCGTGCCGCCGCCAATCCACGCGGCATGCAGGGCTACGCCGCAGGGCGCTGACAGGAAGCATATGACCTGGTCGATCATCGCGCGCGATCCTGCCACCGGCCAGTTTGGCATCGCCGTTGCGACACGCTTCTTCGCGGTCGGCGCGCGCGTTCCCTTCATCGCCGCCGGCCTCGGCGCCATCGCAACGCAAGCCTTCGTCAATCCCTATTACGGCATCGACGGCGTCAAACTGCTGCGTGAGGGCCTGAACGCGCACGACGTCCTCGCCGCCCTGCTCGCGACCGATGACGGCCGCGAAAGCCGGCAAGTCCACATCATGGATGCCAGCGGCGAGATCGCCGCGCATACCGGACGCGACTGCGTCGACTGGTGCGGACATATCTCCGGCAGCGGCTTCTCCATCGCGGGCAACATGCTCGCGGGCGCGGACGTGCTCGACGAGACGGCAAAGACGTACATCGCCAATGACAGCCTGCCCTTTCCGCGCCGCCTGCTCGCGGCGATGCGGGCCGGCGAGGCCGCCGGCGGCGACAAGCGCGGCAAGCAATCCGCCGCGCTCCTGATCCATGGCGAGGAAGAATGGCCGGCGCTCGATCTGCGCGCCGACGATCATCCCGATCCGCTCGGCGAGCTCGAACGGCTCGAACAGGTCAGCCACGAGCTCTGGGTACATTTCCGCTGTTCGCTGCCGACGCGGCAGAACCCGGCCGGCAACACCGATCGCAGCGTCATCGACGCCAGCATCGCCGCGGCGCGCGCAAGGCAATCATGACCGCGAGCCCTCTCATCGACATCAAGGATCTCCGCATCCGTTTCCATGGCGACGACGGCCGCATCACCCATGCCGTCGACAGCATCGACCTCAGCGTCGCCAATGGCGCGACGCTCGGCCTCGTCGGCGAATCCGGCTGCGGCAAGAGCGTGACGTCGCTGGCGATCATGGGCCTGCTGCCAAAGGGAAGCGCCGAGGTCAGTGGCACGATCCGGTTTGACGGCTTCGACCTGTTGCGGACCTCGGACCAGACCCTGCGCGACCTGCGCGGCAACCGGCTCGCGATGATCTTCCAGGAGCCGATGACCTCGCTCAATCCCAGCCTGACCATCGGCGAGCAGATCATCGAGACCATTCTGCGCCATCGCGGCGGCTCCCGCCGCAGCGCGCGGGACCGCGCAATCGAACTGCTGCGCCGCGTYCACATTCCCTCGCCCGAGCGGCGGATCGACGAATATCCGCACAAGCTCTCCGGCGGCATGCGCCAGCGCGTGATGATCGCGATGGCGCTCGCCTGCGATCCGCGGCTGCTGATCGCGGACGAGCCGACGACGGCGCTGGACGTCACCTTGCAGGCGCAGATCCTGGAGCTGATGCGGGAGTTGAAGGCGGCGAGCGGGGCCGCGATCATCCTGATCACCCACGATCTCGGCGTGGTCGCCGAGGTCTGCGACGAGGTCGCGGTGATGTATGCCGGCGAGATCGTCGAGCGCGCGCCGGTGGACGAATTGTTCGCCATGCCGCAGCACCCGTACACGGTCGGCCTGCTCGGCTCGATCCCGCGGCTCGATCATCGCGCCGAACAGCTCGCCACGATCGAAGGCATGGTGCCGAACATGGCGCAGCCGCCTGCGGGCTGCCGCTTCAGCGCACGCTGCCCGTTCGTGCTGGAGGCCTGCACCAGGGCGCCGCCGCCACTCGTCGAGGTCAGCCCCGGCCACCTCTCGCGCTGCATCCGCGCACCGCTCGAACTTTTGGTGTCGTGATGGCGCTGCTCGAGGTCGAAGGACTGGTCAAGCATTTCGTCGCGGAGCGTTCGCTGTTCGGCCGGGCGCTGGCGCATATCAAGGCGGTCGATGGCGTCAGCTTCTCCCTCGAGGCCGGCAAGACGCTGGCGCTCGTCGGCGAATCCGGTTGCGGCAAATCCACCGTCAGCCGCCTTGTGCTGCGGCTGATCGAGCCGGATGCAGGCACGATCCGTTTCGAAGGCCGCGACCTGCTCGCCCTCGACGCCGCCGCGCTGCGCGCGTTCCGCCGTGAAGCGCAGATCATCTTCCAGGACCCCTACGCCTCGCTCAACCCGCGCATGACCGTCGGCCAGATCCTGACCGAGCCGCTGGCGCTGCACGATCTCGTGCCTCCGGCGCAGCGGCGCGAACGTGTCGAGGAAATATTGCGGCTGGTGGGCCTGGAGCCGCGACTGGCACGGCGCTATCCGCACGAGTTCTCCGGCGGTCAGCGCCAGCGCATCGCCATTGCGCGTGCGCTCGCGGTCGAGCCGAAGCTGATCATCTGCGACGAACCGGTCTCGGCGCTGGACGTCTCGATCCGCTCGCAGATCCTCAATCTGCTGCGCGAGCTTCAGGACCGGCTCGGCCTTGCCTACATTTTCGTCTCGCATGATCTGGCCGTGGTCAAGCACATCGCCGATCATGTGGCGGTGATGAATCTCGGCCAGATCGTCGAGACGGCAGAAGCCGACGCACTGTTCTCGGCGCCCCGCCATCCCTATAGCCGGGCGCTGTTGTCGGCGATCCCCGTGCCTAAACCGCAGGCAAAGAGCAGCCGGATTGTGCTCCAGGGCGAGATCCCCAGCGCGCTCAACCCGCCGCCGGGATGCCGCTTCCACACCCGTTGCCCCTATATGGTCGAACGCTGCCGCAGCGAGATGCCGACACTCCTGCCGGATGGCATCGGACATGCAACGGCTTGCCATCTAACGTCGGAATTGCCGTCGTCCGAGGCGATCGTCCCAACGGACGGCGGCTTCTCGCCGGTTCTTGAAAAATTGGTCGCCGCCTTCAGCGGCCGCCCGGAAGCAGTACGCGGCAGCGGGGTTAGTTCATTGGGAACGGACCCGGCATGGCCGTCAAACAGAGGTTGAGAGCGATGAGTCCTATGCGTTTGGCAATCCTGGCGTCGGCTCTGCTGACGTCGCTCGTGGGCACAGCGCAGGCCCAGAGCACGCTTCGCATCGGCATCGCCGAGGACCCCGACATCCTCGACCCCAGCATCGGCCGCACCTATGTCGGCCGCATCGTGTTCTCCGCCTTCTGCGACAAGCTGTTCGACATCGACGAGAAGCTCAACATCGTGCCGCAGCTCGCGTTGTCCCACGAGACTTCGGCCGACGGCAAGGAGATGACGATCAAGCTCAGGCCGAACGTCAAGTTCCACGACGGCGAACCGCTGGACGCGGAAGCTGCAAAATTCTCGATCGAGCGCCACATGACGCTGCCGACCTCGTTCCGGAAGTCCGAGCTTGCCAGCGTCGACCACGTCGAGGTCGTCGATCCCCTCACCATCAAGCTGGTGCTCAAGACGCCCTACTCGCCGCTGATTGCCCAGCTCACCGACCGCTCCGGCATGATGGTGTCGCCGAAGGCTGCGAAGGAGGCTGGCGACAAGTTCGGCCTGCATCCGGTTTGCGCCGGCCCCTACAAATTCGTCGAGCGCGTGCAGCAGGACCGCATGGTGTTCGAGAAATTCGCCGACTACTGGAACAAGGACAACATCCACATCGACCGCGTCGTGTTCCTGCCGATCGTCGACGCCACGGTGCGCCTTGCGAACCTCAAGTCCGGCGGGCTCGATTTGATCGAGCGCGTGCTCGCCACCGACATCAAGGACGTGCGGGCCGATTCCCGGCTCGTGCTGTCGACGGCGCCGGAGCTCGGCTATCTCGGTCTGACCGTCAATATCGGTAACGACAAGACCAAGGGGCCGCTGAGCCAATCGGCGAAAGTCCGTCAGGCACTCGATCTGTCGATCGATCGCGAAGCCCTCAATCAGGTCGTGTTCAACGGTGAGTTCACGCCCGGCAATCAGTGGGTCAGTCCGACGCATCCCTATTATCAGAAGGCGTTCCCGGTTCGGGGACGCGATATCGCGAAGGCGAAGGCGCTGTTGAAGGAAGCGGGCGTCACCTTGCCGGTGACGGTGGATTACATGATCCCCAAGGGCGCGGAGAACGAAGCTGTCGCCCAGGTCATCCAGTCGATGGCCGCGGAAGCGGGCTTCGACATCAAGATCCGCGCCGTCGAATTCGCAACCACCTTCAAGCAGGCCCAGGCCGGCGAGTTCCAGATCTTCCAGATCAACTGGAGCGGCCGCATCGATCCCGACGGCAACTCCTACATCTTCATGCGCAGCAAGGCACCGCAGAACGATGGCGTCTATTCGAATCCGGACGCCGACAAGCTGATGGAAGACGGCCGGCTGACGGCCAATGTCGATGAGCGCAAGGCGATCTACGAAAAGCTGACCAAGATCCTGCTCGACGATTTGCCGATCATCTACATCTACCACCGCAAGCTCCTGATCGCGCATACGACCAAGCTCCAGGGCTACAGGCAGATGCCCGACGGACTGGTGCGTGTGGTCGGGCTGAAGTTCAAGTGATCGCGGCATCACCCGGGAAACGCGTGGGGCCATGCTGAACTTCCTTGCACGCCGCATCGTTCAGATCGTGCCGACGCTGTTCTTCGTGTCGGTACTGATCTTCTCGCTCCAGCAATTGCTGCCCGGCGATCCGGCGCTGGTGATGGCCGGCGAGGAACGCGATCCCGCCGCGATCGAGCAGATCCGGCAGCAGTACAAGCTCGATCAGCCGATCCCCGTGCAATACGTCTATTGGCTCAAGGGAGTTCTCACCGGCAATTTCGGCGAGTCCTTGCGCAACAAGATGCCGGTGCGCGAGCTGATCGCGCAAAAGCTGCCCGTGACGCTCCAGCTCGGCTCGATGGCGATCCTGATCGCGTTCCTGATCGGCATTCCCGCCGGCATCGTCTCCGCGGTGAAGAAGGGCACGGCGTGGGACTATGGCGCCAATTTGTTCGCGCTCTGGGGAATCTCGACGCCGAATTTCTGGCTCGGAATCCTCATGATCTTCCTGTTCTCGATCGAGCTGGGCTGGCTGCCGGCTTCCGGCTATGTGCCGCTCACCGAGAACTGGCGCGCGAGCCTGGCTGCCACCATCATGCCGGCCTTCGTGCTCGGCAACGCGATCTCCGCGATCCTGATGCGGCACACCCGCAGCGCCATGCTCCAGGTGCTGGAGAGCGACTATGTCCGCACCGCGCGCGCCAAGGGCCTCTCGGAGCGTTCCGTCATCCTCAAGCACGCGATGCGCAACGCGCTCACGCCGATCATCACGCTCGGCGCGCTCGAGCTCGGCACGCTGTTGTCCGGCGCGGTGCTGACCGAGCAGATCTTCTCCATTCCCGGCTTCGGCAAGCTGATCGTGGACGCGGTCTTCAACCGCGACTATGCGGTCGTGCAGGGCGTGGTGCTGGTGACGGCCACGGTCTATATCACGCTGAACCTCGTTGCCGACGTCGCCTATATCCTCGTCAATCCACGGCTGCGGGGCTGATCCATGACCGACGCCGCCCTGCCCGCCGTTCCCGTCATGCAGGCTGACGAGCTGGACAGCCCGGCGCGCCGTGCCCGACGACGCTTGTTCAAGCGCAAGGCAGCGGTATTCGGCCTCATCGTGATCATGCTGTTCATCGGGCTTGCGCTGCTCGCACCGCTCGTCGTGCCTTATGATCCCATCGCGACGAGCTGGAGCCTGGTACGCAAGCCGCCCACCGCGGCACACTGGTTCGGCACCGACGAGCTCGGCCGCGACATCCTCAGCCGCGTCGTTTACGGCGCACGCGCGTCCCTGCTCGCAGGCCTCATCTCGGTCGCGATCGCGCTCGGCATCGGCGTGCCGCTCGGCCTGCTCGCCGGCTATCGCGGCGGATTTGTCGATGCGCTGATCAGCCGGATCACCGACGCCATGCTGGCCTGCCCGTTCCTGATCCTGGCGATCGCGCTTGCGGCGTTCCTCGGTCCGAGCCTCGGCAACGCCATGATCGCGATCGGCATCTCGGCAACCCCGATCTTCGTCCGCCTGACCCGCGGGCAGGTGTTGAGCGTCAAGGCCGAGGACTATGTCGAGGCCGCACGCGCGCTCGGCAATCCGCCGTGGCGGATCGCGTTCTCGCATATCCTGCCGAACATCCTGCCGCCACTTCTGGTGCAGGCGACGCTGTCGATCGCGGCCGCCATCATCGCCGAAGCCGCATTGTCGTTCCTCGGCCTCGGCCAGCAGCCGCCGGCGCCGTCATGGGGCAGCATGCTCAACGCGGCACAACGCTTCCTGACCCAGGCGCCGTGGATGGCGATCTGGCCGGGACTCGCGATCTTCCTGGTGGTGCTGTCACTGAACCTGCTCGGCGACGGCCTGCGCGACGCGCTCGACCCCCGCCAGCGCTAAGCCCTGACGGGATGAGCCTCGACTTGCGCCCCGACGAAGGTGCGTTCCCTCCCCCCTTGTGGGGGAGGGAACGGAGAGAGCGCCGCTGTCGAGGACTTCAAATCACCACTTCGCGCATCACGCGGCGGCAATCCATCTCGTATTCGAGATCGACCACCGGCGGCCGGGCGAAGTGCCAGGTCAGGCCGGAGCGCAATGCGCCGCGGCGGACCAGCTCGTCGACCAGCGCGTGGTGGAAGTCGTGCACCGAATAGGCCTGCACGCCCGTGGTGTCCTTCCAGCCGAAACCGAACGCCGTCATCCGGTTCTCCATCTGCGAGGTCGTCGTGAATCGCACCTTCTCGCGCAAACCGTCCGGGCTGAGGTCGCGGTAACGCACGGTACGCTCGACGTAGCTACCGCTGCCTTCGCGCGCTTCGGCGCCGCCGGCGATCACGAACGACGGAGCCTTGGATCCTGTCGGGCGCGTGAAGGAGAACGCATAGAACGACGGCTCGGACGGCGGATCGATCTCGGGACAGACATTGCTGCGCGCCACCGGATTGGTGGTGCCGTCGAAGATACCCCATTCGGAGAGTGTCTTGACGTAATGCAGGTTGAACGCGCGAAAGCCTTCCTCGCTGAAGGCCGCCGGCGAGCGCAGCTCGCAGGCACAGAACGCCGTGATCGGACGCCCCGCTTCCTGGATAAACTTCGCCGCCAGCGCAAAACCCTCGGCGAGCGGCACGAGACGGTCGAACCGGACACGCTCGATCTCGTAGCCGTCGTCCGCCGCAGCACCCGCCGAATACTGGAACACGGACGGAATGAAACGATAATTGCCGGCGGAAAACTCACGAATCATGACGAACTCCTATTCCAGTTGCATGCGAATGCCCTTGGCGCCGTTGAGCAGCCGCCTCAGGTGAAAGCCGGCCAGCGCATCATCGGCGTGCATCCCGACCAGCGCGGCAAAGGCGGGCATGGCGGCGGCATCGCCCGCCTCCATCTTGGCGAACGCTTCGGAGTACCGCGCTGTCGCCGGCGCTTCGAATTTGGCCTGCGGCAACGGCTCGAACGCGCGCAGAGGTTCGCTGCGTCCGCGTAGCATCAGCTCGCCCACAGGGCGGCCCCGAAAATTCTCAGCCGCTTCCGCAATGCTGGAGCTGACGCAGATACGCGTCCCCAGATGCTTGTTGGCGGCCTCCAGCCGCGCCGCGATGTTGATGCTGTCGCCATAGGCGGTGTAGTCGAAGAAGCGGTTGCCGCCGAAATTCCCGACCAGCGCCGGCCCGGCATGGGCGCCGATGCGGGTGGTGCCGAAATTCACACCCCTCACCCTCCAGCGCGCGCAGAAATCCTCGGCCCAGGCGTCGAGATCGTGCGCGCAGGCCACCGCACGCGTCGCATAGTCCGGCTGGTCGCCCGGCGCGTTGAACAGCACCTGGATCGCATCGCCGATGATCTTTGCGACCGTTCCCTCGTGCGCGAAGACGATCTCGGTCATGCCGCCGACATATTCGTTGAGGAGCTCGCCGAGCGTCTCGGGCGCCGCGCTCTCCACCAGCGAGGTGAAACCGGTGATGTCGGTGAAGATGGTGGCGACGTCGCGCCACTGCGCCTCCATGCCGTCGCCCTCGACATCCGCCGCCAGGCGCCTGGCGATCTCCGGCGAGAAATAGCGCGACAGCGACGCGTGCGCGCGCTCGGCTTCGATCTGGCGGCGCCGCGCCTCGCGCAGCATCTCGACATGGCGGATGGTCTTCTGGATCGTGGTTTCCAGATCGGCGAAGTCGATCGGCTTGGTGAGAAAGTCGAACGCGCCGCRGTTCATGGCGGTGCGGATGTTGCTCATGTCGCCATAGGCCGAGACGATGATGGTCGACTTCTTGTCCTCGGCCTCCTGGAGCTTCGCCAGCAGCGACAGCCCGTCCATCCGCGGCATGTTGATGTCGGCGACCACCATGTCGACATGCGGATGCCGGTCGATCGACTCCAGTGCATCGAGGCCGTCGCGCGCGAACATGAAGTTGACCAACCCCTCGCGAAGCTGCCTGCGGAACTTTTGCAGGATCAGGGCCTCGAGGTCCGGCTCGTCATCGACGAAGAGGATGGTCGGAATCATGCCGCCTGCTCGAGTCTCGTATCGATTTCCTGGCGCAATTGCGCAAAGTCGATCGGCTTGGTCAGGAGCGCGACGGCGCCGCGCTCGATCGCCTTCCGGCGCGTCTCGGCGTCGCCATAGGCCGTGATCATGATGACGGGAACGTGCGGATGGTCGGCGCGCACATGCGGCAGCATGTCGAGCCCGCTCATCCCGGGCATGTTGATGTCTGACAGGATCAGGATCAGCGAGGGGTCGCGGACCTCGGCGGCGCGCCTGAGCGCATCGGGCGCGGAGGGTGCAAACTCCATCTGGAAGCGGCCGGCGCGCAGGTCGCGCCGGAACTGCTGCCGGAACAGCGCCTCGACGTCGGGCTCGTCATCGACGACCAGGATGTAAACGTTCAACTCTTGCCTCCGGTCGTGTCCCCTGCTGCCAGCGCGCGAGGCAGCGTAATGATGAACTCGGTAAATACACCGGGTTCGCTGTTCACGTCGATCGTGCCGCCATGCTGCTTCACGACGATGTCATGGCTCATGGAGAGGCCGAGCCCGGTGCCTTCGCCGGCCGGCTTGGTGGTGAAGAACGGATTGAACATCCTCTCCTTCACCTCCGGGAGGATTCCGACGCCGTTGTCGCGGATCCGGATCTCGACCCTGCTGCCGAGATTTTTCGTCGTCGCGCCCAGGGTCGGCTCGAATCCGTCGCCGGCCCCCTCCTTGCGCTTGATCGCGGCATAGAAGCCGTTCGAGATCAGGTTGAGCAAGACCCGCGTGATCTCCTGCGGATAAACATCGAGAG
>NZ_JBFULT010000144.1:0-13791 GCF_054049755.1 Bradyrhizobium sp. P5_C11_2 | reverse complement strand
CGGCTCGGCAGCGCAGCGCAAGCAGTGGTTCATGACCGGCTATCAGCAGGGCACGGTGCAAGCCTGCAATACGTTTGGCGCCGGGGCGTTGTAGGCTATTAGTCGTGGCGTCATCCTGAGGTGCTGGCCTCTTGGCGAGCCTCGAAGGATGGCGGAGTCCGCGGTCCATCCTTCGAGGCGCGCAAGGGCGCGCACCTCCCGAGCGAACGCAAATGCGTTCGTCCGGGGATGACGGCGGTGGGCGGGATAGAAGGTGCAGCGCAATGGCGTCCATCGACGAGTCAAAACAGTTCATCCCGCTCAACATCGCGGTGCTGACGGTCTCCGACACGCGCGCGCTCGCCGACGACAAGTCGGGCCAGACGCTGGCCGACCGTATCACCGCGGCGGGCCATCAGCTCGCCGCGCGCGAGATCGTCACCGACGACGTCGAGGCGATCCGCGCCGTGATCCGCCGCTGGATCGCGGACACGAACGTCGATGTCATCATCACCACCGGCGGCACCGGCTTCACCGGGCGCGACGTCACGCCGGAGGCGATCGAGCCGCTGTTCGAGAAGCGCATGGACGGCTTCTCGATCGCGTTCCACATGTTGAGCCACGCCAAGATCGGCACGTCGACGATCCAGAGCCGCGCCACCGCCGGCGTTGCGGGCGCGACCTACATCTTCTGCCTGCCCGGTTCTCCCGGCGCCTGCCGCGACGGCTGGGACGGCATCCTCGCAAGCCAGCTCGACTACCGCACGCGCCCCTGCAACTTCGTCGAGATCATGCCGCGGCTGGACGAGCATCTGCGCCGGCCGAAGGCGCAAGGCGCGACGGTGTAGGCGCGGCCGCCGATGATTTTTCTTCCCTTCCCCCCGTGTGGGGGAAGGTGGCGCGAAGCGCCGGATGAGGGGTATCCATCCGCAAGGAGTGCTCTGAGATATACCCCTCACCCAAGTGAGTTTGTATCTCCCAGCGTCGCTGCCCTCTCCCGCAAGGGGCGAGGGCACAGCAATGCGCATCGCGCCCGCTGACTCAGTGATACTTACTAACTCCTCCGCCGCAGCAAACCCCACACCGTTCGCCACAGATTCCGGCAAGCCGCCACGTGCAATCGTCGCGCCCGGCGCTTGTAGAGATCGACGAGCTCTGCCGTGATGTGATGCGCCGGTGAGTGCCGTGCCTGCATCAGAGATCCCGCTCCCAGGTCTCCCCGATCAGGTTCTGGCCAAAGCTGCGATGCGGCTCGGTCGCGACCAGCTTGAAGCCGGCATCCTGGTAGATTTTTCGCGCGGCGGTCAGATTGCTCTGCGTCCACAGCGTCATCCGCCGATAGCCGCAGGCGCGCGCGAAGGTGACGCATTCGGCCACCAGCCGCTGGCCGAGGCCCTGGCCGCGCGCGGCCGGATCGAGCAGCAGCAGGCGCAGCTTGGCGACATCGTCGCTCGCCTTCACCAGAAACACCGAGCCGACGGGTCGGCCCTCGATGTCGGCGATCCAGCAGCGCTCGCGCGAGGCATCGTACGACGTCATGTATTTGGCGACGATCTCGGCCACCAGTGCCTCGAAGCCGGAGTCGAAGCCGTATTCGCTCGCATAGAGCGCGCCGTGGCTCTGCACCACCCAGCCCATGTCGCCGGGACGGGGATCGCGCAACATCGCGCGCGGCGCCGGCGTGCGCGGCATGGCGAGCAGGCGCTCGATCGTTTCCATCGCACCGGTCAGCCGCTTGCGCTCCTCGTCCGGCAGCGGCCGCAGCATCGCTGCGACGTCGTCCTGTGACGAGCGTTCGAGCTTCGCAAAAGCCTGGCGGCCCTTCGCAGTCAGGCTCAATTGAAATTGCCGGCGATCGGAGGCAAGCGGCTTGCGCGCAATCAGCCCGCTCTCGTCGAAGTTCTGCACGATGCGGCTGAGATAGCCGGCATCGAGCCCGAGCGTGATGCCGATCTCCTTGGCCGGCTGCTCGCCACCATGGGCGAGCTCGTAGAGCACGCGCGCCTCGCTCAGCGAGAACGGGCTTTTCAAAAGCTGCTGGTCGAGCACGCCGAGCTTGTGGGTGTAGAAACGGTTGAAGGCGCGAACCGCCTGAACCTGGTTATCGGAGACCTGATCGGTCRCAGAACTTGATGGCGAAGGACTTGCTGGCATGGGACACCTCAATACTTGCCATTGTCAATCAACCATTTGACTTTGGCAAGTATCTGGTGCGGTCACCCGACCATGACGATCCGGCTGCGCAGCATGGTCCGGGACGACCGGCCGAGCCGCCGCAGCAGCCGCGCCTCCGACCGGCGCGCCTGGGGCGGATAGCCGCCGATCCGGTCGTAATGATCGCGGGCGATCAAAAGTCCCTGATCGCCCAGGGGGCCGGCGAGCTTGCGCGCCACGGCGCGCAGGAAGTGGCGGAATCCGGTATCGGCGTAAGGGGAGCGCCCATAGCGGAAAACCGCCGCGCGATCCCGCCCGCTGGCCGATACGGTCTGGATGAACTGGGTGGTTTCCTCGATCCAGCCGGTTTCCAGCACCGCACCGGCGGGCAGGAACATCAGCCAGGGCGAACGGGCCTGGAGCGCGCCGGCAGCGAGCGCTGCGCCTTGCGAGAATCCGTCGAAGCCGATGAAACGGCAGCCTGCGACGTCGGCAACCCGCTCGATGACACCGTTGCGGGTGCCGTCGACCAGGAGCACTTCCCGGATGACGCCCGCGGCGGCACCGGGGACCAGCGCGGCCAGAGTTGCGACCGTCGTCTGCTCGACGCCTTCGGTCGGAATGATGACGCTGAGCATGATTGAAGCTTCGGTGTCCGCACTTCGGGAGAAGCGTAGCCTGTTATGATGTTGTCATAAACACGCGGCGCTGCCGAGAGCAACTTTTCGGCGGAGCTTCGGTGTTCGATGGTAAACTGCCGGAGCCATCGCATCCAAATGTGTCCCGCACGGGGTGGCAATATTGCCGAATATTTCGGCCCAAGCTCGCTTGGACCGTAGTAACCCGGAGTTTCACGCCGATATTGCGCCGCGTGCAGGCAGATCGCAATCCCGCACGAGAAGGATGCGATGGCGGGACGAAACGCGGGAACGGGAAAAACGTGCAATCCACGGTGCCGACGAGGGCTTCGCATGAACGCCGATCAACTTGCTGTTAGCGCGCCGGCAGCATCTGCCAAGCCGGACGCGCCGCCGACCTTGCGGATCCGCGCGCTGATGCTGGGCGACCGCATCAACGCCTCGGGCCTCGAGCTCGGCACGCTGGTCTCCTCGACGCCCGCCGCCTTCCGCGTCCACGCCGGCCTTGCCGTGGTCTTCCGCTACGGCGTCGTGGTGCTGATCGGCCAGCTTCCATCGGAGGAGAAGGTCCTGATCGACAGCCTGAAGCCGCGGGTGATCGGCGAGTTCAGCCCCTACGAGGAGGAGACCGCGCAGGCGCAGCTCTGCCACGACGAGAACGCCGAGGCGATCCAGCCGGGCGGGCCGATCTGCCTCGCAAAATTCTCCGACGAGCGGCTGCTTTTGGTCGCGGACGCGCTTGCCAAGAGCACCTCGCTGGCGCGCGACGAGCGGCGCGTCGCCGCGGTCTTCGATGTGATCGAGCCCTTCGCGCGGGAGCTCGCCGAGCGAGGCCGCACGCCGCGCCGGCGCAAGGGCATTCTGCAACTGATCGGCAATGCGCTTCTCGTCCAGCAGCGCGTCGCCGGCCGCGTTGCCGTTGCCGAGAAACCCGACGTGCTCTGGGAGAAGCCCGAGCTCGACCGGCTCTATGCACGTCTCGAAGACGAGTATGAATTGAAGGAGCGTCTCGATACGCTCGAGCGCAAGCTCACCGCCGTGTCGGAGACCGCCAACGCATTGGCCGACATCATCGACACCCAGCGCTCGCTCCGCCTCGAAGTCGCGGTCGTGGTGCTGATCGTGATCGAGGTCGTGATCGGCTGCATCCAGATTCTTTCGGGGACGCATTAGCGGCACGAGCCGTGGTTGAACCCGTGCAGGAATGGCATCGCTACGCCGCCTTGGCCGGCCAGACCCAGTCGCGGATCACCGGCATGTCCTCGCCATGCTCGCGCACGTAAGCCGAATGCGCGATCAGCGCGTCGCGGAACTGCTGCTTCACCTGCGCCGCCTTGGTCGCAAGACCGGGCACGCGCTCGATCGCCTCGATCGCGAGGTGATAGCGGTCGAGCCCGTTGAGCACGACCATGTCGAACGGCGTCGTCGTGGTGCCTTCCTCGGCAAAGCCGCGCACATGCAGGCCGGCATGGTTGCTGCGGTTATAGGTCAGCCGGTGGATCAGATAGGGATAGCCGTGATAGGCGAAGATCACCGGCCTGTCGCGCGTGAACAGGCTGTCGAAGTCGCGGTCGGACAGGCCGTGCGGATGCTGCTCCTTCGGTTGTAGCGTCATCAGGTCGACGACGTTGACGACGCGGATCTTCAATTCGGGCAGCGCCTTGCGCAGCAGGTCGACGGCCGCAAGCGTTTCCAGCGTGGGCACGTCGCCGGCGCAGGCCATCACCACATCGGGCTCGCCTTTCGTGTCCTCCGTGCCCGCCCATGTCCAGATGCCGATGCCGGCATCGCAATGCGTGGCGGCGTCCTGCATCGAGAGCCATTGCGGCGCCGGTTGCTTGCCGGCAACGATCACGTTGATGCGGTCATAGGTCCGCAGGCAATGGTCGGCGATCCACAGCAGCGTGTTGGCATCCGGCGGGAAGTAGATGCGGACGATGTCGGCCTTCTTGTTGGCGACGAGATCGACGAAGCCGGGATCCTGATGGCTGAAGCCGTTATGGTCCTGGCGCCAGACATGCGAGGTCAACAGATAATTGAGCGAGGCGATCGGGCGTCGCCACGGCAGGTGCCGCGTCACCTTCAGCCATTTGGCGTGCTGGTTGAACATGGAATCCACGATGTGGATGAAGGCCTCGTAGCAGGAGAAGAAGCCGTGGCGTCCGGTGAGCAGGTAGCCTTCGAGCCAGCCCTGGCAGAGATGCTCGCTCAACACCTCCATGACGCGGCCGTCCTGGGCGAGATGCACGTCGTAGGGTTCGGTCGGCTCCATCCAGACCCGTTCGGTTGCCTCGAACACCGCATCTAACCGGTTTGAGGCGGTCTCGTCCGGGCCCATGATGCGGAAGTTGCGCTCCTGCGCGTTGAGGCGGATGACGTCGCGCAGGAATTTGCCGAGCTCGCGCGTCGCTTCCCCGGTAACGCCGCCGGGTTGCGGCACGTCGACGGCGAAGCTGCGGAAGTCCGGCAGCTTCAGCTCCTTCTTGAGCAGCCCGCCATTGGCATGCGGATTGGCGCCCATGCGGCGGTTGCCCTCGGGCGCGATCGCCCTTAGCTCGGCGATGAGCGTGCCGTTTGTATCGAACAGCTTTTCGGGTTCGTAGCTGCGCATCCAGTCTTCGAGAATTTTCAGATGCGCCGGGTTCTCGCGGCAGCTTGCGACCGGCACCTGATGTGCGCGCCAAAAACCTTCGACCTTCTTGCCGTCGACTTCCTTCGGGCCGGTCCAGCCCTTCGGGCTGCGCAGCACGATCATCGGCCAGCGCGGCCGCTCGACCGCCTTGCGGCCGTCACGGGCGTGCTGCTGGATCGAGCGGATGCTGGCGAGCGCGACGTCGAGCGCATCCGCCATCGCCTGGTGCATCAATTTGGGATCGTCGCCCTCGACGAACAGCGGCTCGTGGCCGAGCCCGCGGAAGAGATCGCGGATCTCGCTGTCAGGCATCCGCCCGAGCACGGTCGGGTTGGCGATCTTGTAGCCGTTGAGGTGCAGGATCGGCAGCACCGCGCCGTCATGGGCCGGGTTCAGGAACTTGTTCGAGTGCCAGGAGGCCGCGAGCGGGCCGGTCTCGGCCTCGCCGTCGCCGACGACGCAGGCGACGATCAGGTCGGGATTGTCGAGCGCCGCGCCATAGGCATGGACCAGCGCGTAGCCGAGCTCGCCGCCTTCGTGGATCGAACCCGGCGTTTCCGGCGCGGCATGGCTCGGAATGCCGCCGGGGAAGGAGAACTGCCGGAACAGTCTGCGCAATCCGTCCGCGTCGCGCCCGATGCTCGGGTAGATCTCGCTGTAGCTGCCCTCGAGATAGGTGTTGGCGACCATGCCCGGGCCGCCATGGCCGGGACCGCAGACATAGATCACGTTGAGGTCCAGCGCGCGGATCACGCGGTTGAGATGGGCGTAGACGAAGTTCAGCCCGGGCGTCGTGCCCYAATGGCCGAGCAGACGCGGCTTGATGTGCTCGGGCCGCAGCGGCTCGCGCAGCAGCGGATTGTCCAGCAGATAGATCTGGCCGACGGAGAGGTAGTTGGCGGCACGCCAGTAGCGATCGAGGAGGTCGAGTTCGCTGCGCGGGGCGCCCGATTGTTGTTGATTTGTCATGTTCCTGCCGACCTTCACCCGGCGATCGTCACCAACATTGTTTCGCAACGATCGATCCCTCGCGGCATCAAACCGGATCACCGGATGCAGGTGTTGCGTGAGGTCAAAGGGGCGCGCCCGAAGTTTGGGCAGCGCTACTGTGCATGGGGTTGTTTTCGCGTTTTTTGTTCTCGTTCTTGATTTGTTCTGATCGCGTGCTATGTTGGCTTCATGAGTCGAGCATCCTCTCGTGCCCTCAAGCACCCGCCGGTCACGGCGCCCTCCGAGCCGGCGGGTGCGTCTTCGGATAGTCCTGCCGATTTTCCCGAGCTTGGCGTCGCCATCGACCGCGAACGCAGGCGAGGGCGGGGCGCGCAATCCAACGCCAGCGGCCGCTTTGAGGCCGAGGCGCGCGTCGCCTTCGACGACGGCTGGCAGAGCCTGGAGGAGCTGCCGCCGTTCAAGACCACGGTGGCGGTCGACACCTCGCGCAAGGTGATCACCCGCAACGAATCGCCCGACATCGGCTTCGACCGCTCGATCAATCCCTATCGCGGTTGCGAGCATGGCTGCGTCTACTGCTTCGCGCGGCCGACCCATGCCTATCTCGGCCTGTCGCCGGGGCTCGACTTCGAGTCAAAATTGTTCGTCAAGCCCGAGGCGCCGTCGCTGCTCGAGAAGGAGCTCGCAGCAGCAGGCTACGAGCCGCGGATGATCGCGATCGGCACCAACACCGATCCCTATCAGCCGATCGAGCGCGAGCGGAAGATCATGCGCGGCATTCTGGAGGTACTGGAGCGCGCCAGCCATCCCGTCGGCATCGTCACCAAGTCGGCGCTGGTGACGCGCGACATCGACATCCTCGCGCGGATGGCCAAGCGCAACCTCGCCAAGGTCGCGATCTCGGTCACCTCGCTCGATCCGAAGCTGGCGCGCACCATGGAGCCGCGGGCCTCGACGCCGCCGAAGCGGCTCGAGGCGCTGAAGCAGCTCTCGGAGGCCGGCATTCCGACCACGGTCATGGTCGCCCCCGTGATTCCCGCGCTGAACGATTCCGAGATCGAGCGCATCCTGGATGCGGCGGCGCACACCGGCGTCAAGGAAGCCTCCTACGTGCTGCTGCGGCTGCCGCTGGAAGTGCGCGATCTCTTCCGTGAATGGCTGATGGCGAACTATCCGGACCGCTACCGCCACGTCTTTACGCTGATCCGCGACATGCGCGGCGGGCGCGACTACGACGCTAAATGGGGCGAGCGGATGAAGGGCACCGGCCCGATGGCCTGGACCATCGGCCGCCGCTTCGAGATCGCCTGCGACAGGCTCGGGCTCAACAAGCGGCGCTCCAAGCTGACGACGGATCATTTCGCCAGGCCGAAGCGGAACGGCGATCAGTTGAGCCTGTTCTGAGCGGCGACAGCCAACGAGGCGTAGCATGAGCAAGGAACGACCGGCCCCGGTGCCGCGGCTGACCGTCATCACGCTGGGCGTAAGCGACATCCGCGCTAGCATCGCCTTCTATGATGCCCTCGGTTTTTCGCGCCGGCTGAAGGCGACCGGAGAGGCCGTCGCGTTCTACGATACGGGCGGTCCCGTGCTTGCCCTGTTTCACTGGGACCAGCTCGCGGCGGACGCGACCTTGCCGGACCAGCCGAGGCCAACGGCCTTCCGCGGCATCACGCTCGCCTGGAATTGCCGGGCGCGCGAGGAGGTCGACACCGTGCTGGCCTTCGCCGTCGAAAACGGAGCCACCCTGCTGAAGGCAGCGCACGAAACCGACTATGGCGGCTATTCCGGCTATTTTGCCGATCCCGACGGCCATCCCTGGGAGGTCGTCGTCGCGCCCGGCATTGAGGTCGGCGAGGACCGGCGGGTGCATCTGGCCGACTGAGGCGGCCCGGTTTGAATAACGGGAATTGCGCGGGGTTCCCTGTTGCGCGGGCCCGACCGCTTGCGCACGATCCCGGCCATGATTCGGGACAAGTCCGCCAGCAAGCCTGCCAAAAAGCCTGCGCCGCAAAAGTCTGCGAAAGCCACCRCCGGCAAGACCGCAGCCAGGAAGGGCGTCATCGCCGTCGCGTCGCCGAGCTTCCGCCGCGAGCGCGCGCTGATCAAGCGCGGCGTCTGGCCGGTCGCCGGCTGCGACGAGGCCGGCCGCGGGCCGCTCGCCGGCCCGGTGGTGGCGGCGGCCGTGATCCTCGATCCCGACCGCATCCCGCGCGGCATCGACGATTCCAAGCGGCTGACGGCCGAAGAGCGCGAAAGACTGTTCGACAAGATCTGCGCGACCGCCCAGGTCTCGGTGGCCGTCGCCTCGCGCGCCCGGATCGACCGCGACAATATCCTGCGCGCCTCGCTGTGGGCGTTGAAGCGCGCGGTGGTGGCGCTGCCCGAGGCGCCCAGGCACGTCTTCGTCGATGGCCGTGACAGGCTCGACACGCCGTGCGACTGCGAGGCCGTGATCGGCGGCGACGGCCTCGTGCTGTCGATCGCCGCGGCCTCGATCGTCGCCAAGGTGACGCGCGACCGGCTGATGTGCGCGCTGGCGCTGGACTGCCCCGGCTACGGTTTCGAACAACACAAGGGCTACGCCGTCCCGGAGCACCTCGACGCGCTCGACCGCCTCGGCCCCACCGTCCACCACCGCAGCTTCTTCGCCCCGGTTGCCGCAGCACGCGCCAAGCACATGCCCTGGACGGTCGAGCCCGTGCAGGATTTGTTTGCCGTCACCGAGGTCGAGGTGCAGGTGGAAGCCCAGATCGAGATCGACGTTTCCACAAGTCTCTAGCACTCCCCTCGCGGTGGGCTCTTCGCCTCTCCCCGCGTGCGGGGAGAGGCCGCATCCCATCGAAGATGGGATGCGGGTGAGGGGGAGCCTCCGCGAGTCCATCTCTCACTGTGATTGCGGAAGCAGCCCCTCACCCCAACCCTCTCCCCGTAAGAACGGGGAGAGGGAGAAGAGACGCGGGGAGAGGGAGCAGACCGAAGTTGCCACGACGCGCAGCGCCCTCTATCAAAACAGTCGTGAGCGAATAGGGCCGGCTGGACGGTTGGCTGCATTTTTCGGACGTTGCATGCGGTTTACCTCCCTGGTCATCGAGCTCATTCGCGCCCGGCCGCGGCTGATCGTCTGGATTGTCGTGCTGCTGCAGGCCGCGATGTGGCTGTTCGTGGCGCTCGTCTTTTACCGCAGCCCGCCCGGCAACCTCGCGACCCTGCTGGCCTTCGGCCGCGAATACCAGGTCGGCACCGATCTCGGCCCGCCCTTGCCGATCTGGCTCGCCGACATCGCCTATCGCGCGGCGGGCGGCCACATGTTCGGCGTCTACGTCCTGGCCGAGCTCTGCGAGATCGCGACCTTCGTCGCGCTCTATCATCTGGCGCGCAGCGTGGTCGGCACCCAGCAGGCGGTGCTCGCCGTGCTCCTGACCATGACCGTGCTGGCCTTCTCTTCGCCGGCGCTCGAATTCGGTCCGCTGGTGCTGGCGCGGCCGCTCTGGGCGCTGCTCCTGCTGCATTCCTGGCAACTCATCGGCCAGCGCCGCGGCAATGGCTGGTTCGCCTGGTCGATTGAAGCCGGGCTGTTGCTGCTGACGACACCGGCGGCGATCTTTCTCCTGCTGCTGCTCGTCATCTTCGCGCTGGCGACCGCCGGCGGCCGCAGGACGCTGCGAGCGCTCGATCCGTTGTTTGCGCTCGTCGTGGTCGCCGTGCTGGCGCTGCCCTATGCCGTCTGGCTGATGCGAGCCGAGACACTTACCCTGCCGGCCTTGCCGCAGCTCTCGGACCTCAATGGCCGTGCGCTGAACGCGGCGTGGCTGCTCGGCGGCCTCGTGCTGGGCGCGGTGACGATCCCGGTCCTGGCGTTCCTCAACTCCAGCTGGTTCGCCGGCAAGAGCGACGAGGCTCCGATCATCTATCGGCCGCCGGTCGAGCCGCTCGCGCGCAACTTCGTCTATTTCTTCGCACTCGCGCCGGCGCTCGGCGCGGTTCTGCTTTCCGGCCTGTTCGGGCTCGACGGCGTCGTCGGCGGCGCGGGCGTCGTGCTGGTGATGTCGGGGCTCGCCGTGGTCGTGGCCGCCGGCGATCTCATCGCGATGCGTCGCGCACGGATGCTGCGCACGGTGTGGGCGGCTGCCGTCGTGGCGCCGGCCGCGGGCGTCGTGCTCGCGGTCCTGTTCCTGCCCTGGACCGGTACCGGCGAGATCGCGACCTCGATGCCGGCGCGCGATATCTCGGACTTCTTTGACGAGAGCTTTGCCCGCCGCACCAACCATCGCCTGCGCGCGGTCGCCGGCGAGACCCAGCTGGCGAGCCTGATCACGCTGCATTCCGGCCGGCCGCATCTCTTCATCGATGCCGAGCCCGCGCGGACGCCGTGGATGAATCAGGCCAGGTTCAGCGAGACCGGCGGCGTCGTGGTTTGGCGCGCCTCCGACACCGCCGGCACGCCGCCGCCCGAAATCCTCAAGCGCTTCCCCGGCATCGTCCCGGAAGTGCCGCGCGCCTTCGAATGGCTGGTGACGGGACGCCAGCAATTGTTGCGCATCGGCTGGGCCATCGTGCGGCCGAAGGGGCCGTAGCCACGGTCGTCATTCCGGGGCGCGGCAAAGCCGCGAGCCCGGAATCCATTCATCCACCAACTCTGTCGCTCGATGGATTCCGGGCTCTCGCTTCGCGAGCCCCGGAATGACGGTGTTTGTGTCGCTACGCCGCGCCTTGCCCCAGCACCTTCGCGATTGCCCGCAGATCCTGCCAGGCCAGCCGCTTGTAGGACGGCGAGCGCAGCAGATAGGCCGGGTGGAACGTCGGCAGCGCGCGGATGGTGCGCGCGCCGGTGTCGTAGTCGAACCAGCGCCCGCGGGTGCGCATGATGCCCTCGCGGGTCGACAGCAGCGTCTGCGTCGAGGGATTGCCGAGCGTCACCAGCACATCCGGGTTCACCAGCTCGATCTGGCGCTGGATGAAGGGCAGGCAGATTTGCGTCTCCTGCGGCGTCGGTGTGCGGTTGCCCGGCGGCCGCCATGGAATCACGTTGGCGATGTACGCGGTGGTGCGGTTGAGCCCGATCGCGCCGATCATGAGGTCGAGCAGCTTGCCGCTGCGCCCGACGAAGGGCAGTCCCTCGATGTCTTCATCGCGGCCCGGCGCCTCGCCGACGAACATGATGCGCGCCTGCGGATTGCCGTCGGCGAACACCAGCCGCGTCGCGGTGTGCTTCAGCGCGCAGCCCTCGAAGCCTTGCATCAGCTCGCGCAGCGCCTCCAGCGTCGGCGCGGTGCGCGCGGCCTCGCGGGCCGAGGCGATCGCGATGTCAGGCGCGGGCGCGGCCTCGCCGCGCATCACGGCAGGTGCTGCAACCGGCCGCGGCGCCTCGACCGGCGGCGCCGCGCGCGGGGCCGGCGGCGGGACCTCGGCCTCCGCCAGCCGGTCGATCGGTTCCTCCGCGAGCGCGCAATCGACACCGGCCTCCAGGTAGAAGGCAAGAAGCTCGCGGACGGTGGGGGCGGGTTCGAGGATCATTTGGAAAGTCAGACCTTTATATCAGTTTGAGCCGCCTTGCATCCCAGCGGAACGCATTTCCGAGGTTGTCCTACCCGGAAAAATCGGAAACAAGGGGGCGCAAACGACCGAGGAACCGTCTCAAGGGCTGAGATCAGATGAGCACCGAAGAACTTCCCCCGCGCGAATCCATGGAATTCGACGTCGTCATCGTCGGCGCCGGCCCCTCGGGCCTGTCGGCCGCGATCCGGCTGAAGCAGCTCAACGCCGATCTCAACATCGTCGTGGTGGAGAAGGGTTCCGAGGTCGGCGCGCATATTCTCTCCGGCGCCGTGATCGATCCGGCCGGGCTCGACAAGCTGATCCCGGACTGGCGCGAGGATTCCGACTGCCCGCTGAAGACGCAGGTGAAGGACGACCGCTTCTACTGGATGACGGGCGGCGGTGCGATCAAGCTGCCGAACTTCATCATGCCGCCGCTGATGTACAACCACCACTGCTATATCGGCTCGCTCGGCAATGTCTGCCGCTGGCTGGCGCGCAAGGCGGAAGCACTCGGCGTGGAGATCTATCCGGGCTTTGCCGCAGCCGAGGTGCTCTATGACGAGCAGGGCGCGGTGAGGGGCATCGCCACCGGCGACATGGGCATCGGCCGGGACGGCAAGCCGAAGGATTCGTTTACCCGTGGCATGGAATTGCTCGGCAAGTACACGCTGTTCGCCGAAGGCGCCCGCGGCAGCCTGACCAAGCAGCTGATCGCGAAGTTCGCGCTCGACTCCAACAGCGAGCCGTCGAAATTCGGTATCGGCCTGAAGGAAGTCTGGCAGATCGACCCCGCCAAACACCAGAAGGGCCTGATCCAGCATTCCTTCGGCTGGCCGCTCGACATGAAGACCGGCGGCGGCTCGTTCCTGTACCATTACGACGACAATCTCGTCGCCGTCGGCTTCGTTGTGCATCTCAACTACGACGATCCGTATCTGTCGCCGTTCGACGAGTTCCAGCGCTTCAAGACCCATCCCTCGATCCGCGGCACGTTCGAAGGCGGCAAGCGGCTCGCTTATGGTGCGCGCGCCATCACCGAGGGCGGCTACCAGTCGGTGCCGAAGCTGAGCTTCCCCGGCGGTGCGCTGATCGGCTGCGCGGCCGGCTTCGTCAACGTCCCGCGCATCAAGGGCGTGCACAATGCGATGGGCACCGGCATGCTCGCGGCCGAGCATGTCGCAGCCGCACTCGCCGCCGATCGCGCCAATGACGAGATCATCGATTACGAGAACGCCTGGCGTTCCTCGTCCGTCGGCAAGGATCTTTTCCTGGTCCGCAACGTCAAGCCGCTGTGGTCGAAGTTCGGCACCGTGATCGGCGTCGCGCTCGGCGGCTTCGACATGTGGTGCAACACGCTGTTCGGCGGCTCGCTGTTCGGCACGCAGTCGCATGCCAAGCCCGATCGGTCGACGCTCGATCCGGCCAAGCAGCATGCACCGAAGAACTACCCGAAGCCGGACGGAAAAATCTCCTTCGACAAGCTGTCGTCGGTGTTCCTGTCCAACACCAATCATGAGGAGGACCAGCCGGTCCATCTCAAKGTGGCCGACATGAACCTCCAGAAGACGTCCGAGCACGACGTCTTCGCGGGTCCCTCGAACCGCTATTGCCCGGCTGGCGTCTATGAGTGGGTCGAGGAGGGCGCGAGCCCGCGTTACCAGATCAACGCCCAGAACTGCGTCCACTGCAAAACCTGCGACGTGAAGGACCCCAACGGCAACATCACCTGGGTTCCCCCGGAGGGCGGCGGCGGTCCGAACTACGAGGCCATGTAAGCCAGGCGCATTAAGCCAAGGCAATGTGACGCACGTTCGCGTGAGGGTCGGGCCGCGGACGCCGGTCCCGGCCACGATAAGGCCATACTAGGAGCGTCTTGGGGGCGCCTACGGCCGATTT
>NZ_JBFULT010000143.1:0-13839 GCF_054049755.1 Bradyrhizobium sp. P5_C11_2 | reverse complement strand
GATCCGACCTCTCCCCGCAAGCGGGGAGAGGTTAGCTAACAGCGATCGAGGGACGTGAAATCATGACCGCCATGCTGGAGATGCGCAACGTCAGCAAGAGTTTTGCCGGCGTGCAGGCGCTGCGCGACGTCAACTTCTCGGTTCACGCCGGGCAGATCCACGCGCTGGTCGGCGAGAACGGCGCCGGCAAATCCACCCTGATGAAGGTGCTGAGCGGGGTCTATCCGCATGGCAGCTACGAGGGCACCATCGTCTTCGAGGGCGAGGAACGGCGCTTCCGCGACATCAACGATTCCGAGGCGCTCGGCATCATCATCATCCACCAGGAGCTGGCGCTGATCCCGCTGATGTCGATCRCGGAAAACATCTTTCTGTCGCATCCGCCCGCGCAATTCGGCGTCATCGATCGCGATCAGGTCTACCGGCGCACGCGCGAGCTGCTGGCGCAGGTCGGCCTCAAGGAATCGCCGGATACGCTGATCACCGATCTCGGCGTCGGCAAGCAGCAGCTGGTCGAGATCGCCAAGGCGCTGTCCAAGCGCGTGCGCATGCTGATCCTGGACGAGCCGACCGCGAGCCTGAACGAGGCCGACAGCGCCGCGCTGCTCGAGCGCCTGATGGCGTTCCGCGCGCAGGGCATCGGCTCGATCCTGATTTCGCACAAGCTCAACGAGGTGGCCGAGGTCGCCGACCACATCACCGTGCTGCGCGACGGCCGCACCGTCGACAGCATCGACTGCCGTGCCGAGCCGATCCAGGAAGACCGCATCATCCGCAGCATGGTCAACCGCGATATGGCTCACCGTTTCCCGGAGCGTAGCGCAAAGATCGGCGAACCGGTCCTCAACGTCGAGAACTGGTCGGTCTATCACCCCATCCATCCCGAGCGGCAGGTGATCAAGAACGTCGATTTCAGCGTCAAGCGCGGCGAGGTCGTGGGCATTGCGGGACTCATGGGCGCCGGCCGCACCGAATTCGCGATGAGCCTGTTCGGCCGCTCCTGGGGCACCAATGTCAGCGGCCGTATCCGGCTCGAGGGCCGTGAGATCGCGCTACCCAGTGTCGCGGCCGCCATCGATGCGGGTCTCGCCTATGTCACCGAGGACCGCAAGCAGCTCGGGCTGATCCTGGCCGACGACGTCCGCAAGAACATCACGCTGGCCAGCCTCGACCAGGTCGCGCCCGGCAAGGTGATCGACGACATCGCCGAGCTGAAGGTCGCCAGCGACTATCGCAATCGCATGCGCATCCGCTGCTCCGACGTCTACCAGGAGACCGGCCAGCTCTCCGGCGGCAACCAGCAGAAGGTGGTGCTGTCGAAATGGCTGATGACCGACCCCAAGGTTTTGATCCTGGACGAGCCGACAAGGGGCATCGACGTCGGTGCCAAATACGAGATTTACTGTATCATCAACGAACTCGCGGAGGCCGGTCGCGGCGTCGTGGTGATCTCCTCGGAGATGCCCGAGTTGCTCGGCATCTGCGATCGCATCTGCGTCATGAACGACGGTGCCTTCGTGGGCGAGTTCCCGGGTACTGAGGCGACGCAGGAGAAGATCATGCGCGCCATCATGCGCAACCAGAGAAGCAACGGAAACGGCGTGCCTGAGGCCGCGGAGATGGGAGGATCGCAGCCATGACCGACAAGACGGTGTCGCTGCCCGAGGAGCGCCGGCACGGCAGCTTCATCAAGAACAATCTGCGCAACTACGGCATGCTGATGTCGCTGATCGCGATCATGCTGTTCTTCCAGGTCATGACCGGCGGCACGCTGCTGCAGCCGCTCAACCTCACCAACCTGGTGCTCCAGAACAGCTACATCGTCATCATGGCGCTCGGCATGCTGCTGGTGATCGTCACCGGCCATATCGACCTCTCGGTCGGTTCGGTCGCGGGCTTCGTCGGCGCGGTGGCCGCCGTGCTGATGGTGACCTACAAGGTCGACTACACGCTCGCCTTCATCGCCTGTCTCGTCGTCGGTGCCGCGATCGGCGCGGCGCAGGGCTATTGGGTAGCCTATTTCAAGATTCCGTCCTTCATCGTGACGCTGGCCGGCATGCTCGTGTTCAAGGGCCTCGCGCTTGCGGTGTTGCAGGGCCAGTCGCTCGGGCCGTTCCCGGCGACCTTCCAGAAATTGTCCTCGGGCTTCATTCCGGAGATACTGCCCGAGGCGGGCACGCTGCATCCGACCTCCATGCTGATCGGCGCCGTGCTCGCGCTCGGCCTCGTCTATGTCAGCGCCAAGGGCCGGTCGCGCGAGCAGTCGCACGGCATCGAGGTCGAGCCTTATGCCTTCTTCCTCGGCAAGAGCATCTTGCTGGCCTGCGCCGTGCTCTACTTCACCTATCTGATCGCCTCGCATCGCGGCCTGCCCAACGTGCTGGTGATCATGGGCGCGTTGATCGCGCTCTACGGCTTCGTCACCCGTCGTACCGTGATCGGGCGGCAGATCTACGCGGTCGGCGGCAACGCCAAGGCGGCAAGCCTGTCGGGCATCAAGACCGAGCGGTTGACCTTCTTCACCTTCGTCAACATGGGTGTGCTGGCCGCGCTCGCCGGCCTCGTCTTCGCCGCGCGTCTCAACACCGCAACCCCCAAAGCGGGCCTCGGCTTCGAGCTCGACGTCATCGCCGCCTGCTTCATCGGCGGCGCCTCGGCGTACGGCGGCGTCGGGCGGGTCGGCGGCGCCGTGGTCGGCGCCATGATCATGGGCGTGATGAACAACGGCATGTCCATCCTCGGCATCGGCATCGACTACCAGCAGGTGATCAAGGGCCTGGTGCTGCTCGGGGCCGTCTGCATCGACGTGTATAATCAGCGGAGATAGAGCGCGATCGACTGCGCCGGCCTGGCCGCTCGTGCGCCGGCGTCTATCGCTTCGTCAGCGGGAGCGCTTTGGCAATTTCTGGAGTTTGGCCGGGTCGAATGTCGCTGCCGGCCCGTTCGTCGCCGGCGCGGGCGGCTGGTCTTCACTGAGGATGAGCGTTCCTTCAAGCAGCACGCCGGGGAACTGCTCGGCCGTGCCGGTGTATCGCGCGATCTTGCCGGCGCACGTTCCTTCCAGCGTCAGCTTGAGTTCATCGTCGGTTCCGAACACCGTCGGCAGCTGTTCGGTATGCCTTTTGGTCAGAACGGTCGCGGTAAATCGATCGCCGTCGATTGCGATGGAGCCGCTGTAGGTCATGACCCCATCACAGCCCCAGATAACCCCGTCCGCGACATGGGCGATGCCGGTGCCCTGACCGGTCGGTGTCTTGAACCACGCCCTGTATGTGCCGTCTTTGAGCATGCGATTCTCGCGCGTCGCGGCTGAGACGAGCAGATCATTGGCACAAATTTAAGATTCCGTTAAGTCCGCCTAGTTCCCGTCCGATCATCGTCGGTAACATCAGGCGATTGCCTGCGGCGCTGCCGGCGATCTAGCGGCAAGTGGCGAGGTGTGGAGAAGCCGCCCCCGACACTGGGGCAGTTGCATAGATGCGGTTACCTCGGCCCGCGACACCATGTTTGGGTGAACTATTGCTCATCGATTGGGTATATGATCGAATGGCCCGATGGTGAACGGTGGCCCCGATCTGATCATCTTCGACTGCGACGGCGTGCTCGTCGACAGTGAGCTGTTGAGCTGTCGGTGCCTGTCGGAGGTGCTGTCCGAGTTCGGATTCGAGCTTGGCGTGGATCAGGCGCTCGAGCTTTTCCTCGGGCGCAGCACGGCTGCGATCGGACAATACTATCGCGCCCGCGGACAGATCTTGCCCGACGGTTTTCTTCCGCGCCTGAAATCGCGCGTCCTGGAGACATTTGCGGCTTCACTGCAGCCGGTCTCCGGGGTGAACGCTGTGGTGTCCGAATTGAAGGCGCCTGTTTGCGTCGCGTCTTCGAGCGATCTCGACCGGGTCGCGCTCTCACTCGACGTCACGGGTCTCGCATCGCATTTTGGCGACCGGCTCTACACCGCGCAAATGGTCGAGCATGGCAAGCCGGCGCCGGACCTGTTTCTCTACGCCGCCGGGAAGATGCAGATCTCACCCGCCCGCACCCTGGTGATCGAGGACAGCATCAGCGGCGTGCAGGCGGCCAGGGCCGCCGGCATGACCGTCTGGGGATTTGTCGGCGGCAGCCATTATCGCGGACGCGACGGCCACGCTATATTGTCCGGCGCCGGGGCCGATCGGGTCTTTGCGCGCATGACCGATTTCTGGAAGGACGCGTAGCGCCGCCATGGCCGCCGAGAACGAAAAATCCAGGCTCGACGATGCCGCGCGCGCCGGCTGGCTCTACTTCATTGCCGGCCACACCCAGGACGAGATCGCAAAGATGCTCCAGGTGTCGCGGGCCTCCGCCCAGCGGCTGGTTTCGCTGTGCCTCGCCGAGCGGCTGATCACCTTCCGGCTCGAGCATCCCATCGCGGCCTGCATGGAGTTGGCGGCGCGACTGAAGCAGCGCTTCGATCTCGCTTATTGCGAGGTGGTGCCGGCCGATCCTGCGGCGCCGCAGGCCACTGCAGGCATCGCCGAGCGCTGCGCCAATCTGCTCGACGCGACCTTGCGCTCGGAGACGCCGGTCATCGTCGCGCTCGGGACGGGGCGCGCGGTGCGTGCCGCGGTCGAGCGCGTCACGCCGATCGACCGGCCCAACCACCAGATCGTGTCGCTGGTCGGCAACATCTCCGCCGACGGCTCGGCGAGCTTCTACGATACCGTCGGGCGGCTCGCCGACCGCACCGGCGCGCGGCACTATCCGATGCCGCTGCCGTTCCTGATGTCCTCGGAGGACGAGCGCAACAGGATGGTCCGGATCGAGCCGATCGCGAAGGTGAAGGCGGTGGCGGCCAAGGCCGATCTGCGTCTCGTCGGCATCGGCCAGATGGACCAGAAGGCGCAGGTCCATGTCGACGGTTTCGTCACCCGCGATGAATTGTTCGAGATGATGCGGCAGGGCGCCATCGGCGAGATCACCGGCTGGGCCTATGACGCCAAAGGCCGCCTGCTCAAGGCGGGCACCAACAAGCGCCTCACCAGCATTCCGCCGGAAGTGCCGGCGAAGACCACGACGATCGGTGCCGCCGTTGGCGCCGCCAAGGTGCCGGCGATCGCGGCCGCGCTGAATGGACGCCTGATCAACGGGCTGATCACCGACGAGGCGACCGCAAGGGCGATTCTGGAGCGCTGAGGCCGTTCGCCGTAGCCGCATCGGGACCGCGCTCCCTCTCCCGCTTGCGGGAGAGGGGTGGGGAGAGGGTGTCTCCGCATTGGGGCTCCCCAAGAGGAGAAGCCCTCACCCGTATCGCATCTTCGATGCGATACGACCTCTCCCGCAAGCGGGAGAGGTGGAGCAAGCCGCGGGCGCTCGGTCCGAACAACTGCCACCGCAGCGCACGAGAGCCTCTCCCGCACCGCAGCACTCATAAGTTGCGGGAACACTCGCGCGCCTGCTTGACAAGCGCCTTCCCCAAGTTGAACATACGCCCAACGCGTGGGCATATGCTCAAAAGCGCGAGTTGAGGGAGGTCACCGTGAAACACGTCCTCGGCGCCGTCTGCGGCGCGTCTTGCCTGCTGCTGTCCGTCCCGGCGATGGCCGAAACGACCCTGACTATCGCCACCGTCAACAACGGTGACATGATCCGCATGCAGGGGCTGAGCAACGAATTCACCGCGAAGAACCCCGACATCACCGTGAAATGGGTGACGCTGGAGGAGAACGTGCTGCGCCAGCGCGTCACCACCGACATCGCCACCAAGGGGGGGCAGTTCGACGTCCTCACCATCGGCACCTACGAGGTGCCGATCTGGGCCAAGAAGGGCTGGCTGGTGCCGCTCGCCAATCTCGGCGCCGACTACGACGTCGCCGACCTCCTGCCGAAGATCAAGGACGCGGTCTCCGTCGACGGCAAGCTCTACGCCGCTCCGTTCTACGGCGAGAGCTCGATGGTGATGTATCGCACCGACCTGTTCGAGAAGGCCGGGCTGAAGATGCCGGAGAAGCCGACCTGGGAGTTCGTGGTCGACGCCGCCAAGAAGCTGACCGACAAGGCCGGGGGCGTCTACGGCATCTGCCTGCGCGGCAAGGCCGGCTGGGGCGAGAACATGGCGTTCCTGTCGGCGATGGCGAATTCCTACGGCGCGCGCTGGTTCGACGAGAACTGGCAGCCGCAGTTCAACACGCCGGAATGGAAGACGACGCTCACCACCTATGTCGACCTGATGAAGCAGGCCGGCCCTCCCGGTGCGAGCTCCAACGGCTTCAACGAGAACCTCGCGCTGTTCAACGCCGGCAAATGCGCGATGTGGATCGATGCGACGGTCGCGGCGTCCTTTGTCAGCAATCCGAAGGAGTCGAAGGTCGCCGACAAGGTCGGCTTTGCGATGGCGCCGAACACCGGACTCGGCAAGAACGCCAACTGGCTGTGGGCCTGGAGCCTTGCGATCCCCGCGGGCTCGAAGAAGACGGAAGCCGCCGAGAAGTTCATCGCCTGGGCGACCAGCAAGGACTACACCAAGCTGGTGGCGTCGAAGGAGGGCTGGGCCAATGTGCCGCCGGGCACGCGGACCTCGCTCTACCAGAATCCTGAATATCTGAAGGTCGCGCCGTTCGCCAAGCTGACGCTGGCCTCGATCGATGCCGCCGATCCGAACAAGCCGACCGTGAAGCCGGTGCCCTATGTCGGCGTGCAATACGCTGCGATCCCGGAATTCCAGGGCATCGGCACCCAGGTCGGCCAGCAATTCTCTGCCGCGCTTGCCGGATCGATGACGGTCGATGCCGCGCTCACCGCGGCGCAATCGGTGACCGAGCGCGAGATGAAGCGCGCCGGCTACATCAAGTGAACCCGAGCTCTCCCTCCTGAGCTCAAACTGGCGGCCATCCATCAGCCCAGCCCCGGATGGATGGCCGCCTTCTTCTTCCAGCGGAGAAGCTAGCGATGGCAACCCGGCAGACGCAATTGCTTGCGCGGTCGCTCCTGACCCCGGCCGTCGGGCTGCTGTTCATCTGGATGATCGTCCCGCTCGCGCTGACGATCTATTTCTCGACCCTGCATTACAGCCTGCTCGATCCCGGCTCCGAAGCGTTCGTTGGCCTCGAGAATTTTCGCTACTTCCTCACCGATCCCGCCTTCCTCGCCTCGCTCCAGAACACGCTGGTGCTGGTCGGCTCGGTGCTGGCGCTGACGATCCTGCTCGGCATTCCCCTGGCGCTGCTGCTCGATCAGCCCGTGATCGGCCGCAACATCGTGCGGCTGATGGTGATCGCGCCATTCTTCGTGATGCCGACGGTGAGCGCGCTGGTCTGGAAGAACCTGCTGATGCATCCGGTGTCCGGGCTGTTTGCCTGGATCGCCAAGGTGTTCGGGCTGACGCCGATCGACTGGTTCACCGACGCGCCGCTGCTCGCGGTGATCCTGATCGTCGCCTGGCAATGGCTGCCGTTTGCAACCCTGATCCTGCTGACGGCGCTGCAATCGCTCGATGAGGAACAGAAGGAAGCCGCCGAGATGGACGGCGCCAGCGCGGTCTCGGCCTTCATCTACATCACGCTGCCACATCTGGCGCGTCCGATCACGGTGGTGATCCTGATCGAGACTATCTTCCTGCTGACGGTGTTCGCCGAAATCTACGTCACCACGGGCGGTGGGCCGGGCCTTCAGACCACCAACATCGCGTTCCTGATCTATGCGCAGGCGCTGATCCAGTTCGACGTCGGCAGCGCGTCCGCGGGCGGCCTCGTCGCGGTGGTGATCGCCAACATCGTCGCCTTCTTCCTCGTCCGTATCGTCGGCCGCAATCTGGAGGCATGAGACCATGGCGCGGATGGCAACGACGCAGCGGGTGGTGGTATCGACCATCGGAGCGTGGTTCTTCGGCTTCCTGATTTTCTTTCCGATCCTCTGGATGGTGCTGGCGAGCTTCAAGACCGAGCTCGAAGCCTTCGCCATTCCGCCGTCCTTCCTGTTCTTCCACTGGACCACCGAAAACTACGCCACGGTGCAGGAGCGCAGCGACTATCTGCACCATGCGATGAACTCGATCATCATCGCCGGCGGCTCGACGCTGATTGCGCTGTTGATCGCGATCCCCGCGGCCTGGTCGATGGCGTTCTCGCCGACCAAGCGCACCAAGGACATCCTGCTCTGGATGCTCTCGACCAAGATGATGCCGCCGGTCGGGGTGCTGGTGCCGATCTACCTGATCTACAAGTCTTTCGGCCTGCTCGATTCCCGCATCGGCCTCGTCTTCATCCTGTGCCTCGGCAATCTGCCGATCGTGATCTGGATGCTGTTCACCTATTTCAAGGAGATCCCGCGCGACATCCTGGAGGCCGCGCGCATGGACGGGGCCACCATCGGCCGCGAGCTCGTCTATGTGCTGACGCCGATGGCGATCCCGGGCCTCGCCTCGACCATGCTGCTCAATCTGATCCTGGCCTGGAACGAGGCGTTCTGGACACTCAATCTGTCAACCTCGAACGCCGCGCCGCTCACCGTGTTCATTGCGTCCTATTCGAGCCCGGAAGGGTTGTTCTGGGCAAAGCTGTCGGCGGCCTCGACGCTGGCGATCGCGCCCATTCTCGTCCTCGGTTGGTTCAGCCAGAAGCAGCTCGTGCGCGGGCTCACCTTCGGCGCTGTGAAGTAAAGGGGCTGCCGGATCATGGGTCAGATCACACTTCAGGACGTGCAGAAATCCTTCGGCCCCGTGCACATCATCAAGGGCGCCGATCTCGACGTCGCGGATGGCTCCTTCGTGGTGTTCGTGGGCCCGTCCGGCTGCGGCAAGACCACGCTGCTGCGGCTGATCGCCGGGCTCGAGGACGTCTCCGGCGGCAAGATTTTGATCGACGGCAAGAACGTCGTCGACACGCCGCCGGCCAAGCGCGGGCTCTCGATGGTGTTCCAGTCCTACGCGCTCTATCCGCATATGAGCGTGCGCGGCAATATCGGCTTCGGGCTGAAGATGGCGGGCCTGGCCAAGGACGAGATCAACCGCAAGGTCGAGGCGGCGGCGGCGACGCTCAACCTCGCGCCCTATCTCGACCGCAAGCCGCGCGAGCTCTCCGGCGGCCAGCGCCAGCGCGTCGCGATCGGCCGCGCCATCGTCCGCGAGCCCAAGGCGTTCCTGTTCGACGAGCCGCTGTCGAACCTCGACGCGGCCTTGCGCGTGCAGATGCGGATCGAGGTGACGCGGCTCCAGAAGCAGCTCGGCACCACCGCGATCTACGTCACCCACGATCAGGTCGAGGCCATGACCATGGCCGACAAGATCGTCGTGCTCAACGCCGGCAAGATCGAGCAATACGGCTCGCCCCTGGAGCTCTACGAGAAGCCGGCCAATCTCTTCGTCGCAGGATTCATCGGCTCGCCGAAGATGAACCTCGTCACCGGCGAGCCCGCCAGGCAGCAGGGCGCGATCACGATCGGCGTGCGGCCTGAGCACCTCAAGATCGAGCGCGACGGCGGCGGCGGCTGGCAGGGAACGATCGCGGTCGCCGAGCATCTCGGCAGCGATACTTTCCTTTACGTCGATGCCGGGCCGCTTGGCATGCTGACCGCGCGCTACATCGGCGAATTGAGCCTGCATGCCGGCGACCGCGTGTCGCTGGTGCCGGAGCCTGCGCGGATCCACCGCTTCGATGCGAGCGGCAACGCCATTCGGGGCTGACAAGAAACGGCAAGAGACGGCAAGAGACGGAAAGTGACCAACATGTACCTGGAAAAATTCAAGCTGAACGGCAAGACCGCGTTCATCACCGGCGGCGGGCAGGGCATTGGGCTCGCCTGCGCCGAGGCGCTCGCCGAAGCCGGCGCCAGGGTCGTCATCGGCGACCGCGACAGCAAGGTCGCCGACAGCGCGAAAGCCAGCCTGAAGGCGAAAGGCTACGACGCCGAGACCGCGATCATGGACGTCACCGACACCAAGCGCGTGGCCGAGGTCGCCAACGACCTGGTCGCCCGCCATGGCAAGGTCGACATCCTGGTCAACAATGCCGGCATCGCCCGCAGCGAGACGCCGGCGGAGACCGTCACCGACGAGCACTGGCTCAACGTCATCGACGTCAATCTCAACGGCACCTTCTGGTGCTGCCGCGAATTCGGCAAGCACATGCTGAAGGCCAAGAGCGGCGTCATCGTCAATGTCGGCTCGATGTCCGGCTTCATCGTCAACAAGCCGCAGGAGCAGAGCTTCTACAACGCCTCCAAGGCCGGGGTGCACCACCTGACCAAGTCGCTTGCCGCCGAATGGGGCGCCCGCGGCATCCGCGTCAACGCGGTGGCGCCGACCTATATCGAGACGCCGCTCAACGCCTTCGTGAAGAGCAATCCCAGAATGTACGACGCCTGGATCGGCGGAACCCCGATGGCGCGGATGGGCCAGGTCGAGGAGATCGCCTCCGTCGTGCTGTTCCTCAGCTCAGAGGCCGCGAGCCTGATGACCGGCAGCATCGTGCTGGTGGATGGCGGCTACACTTGCTGGTAGGCTTGCGTCAAAACTGAYGGGAGCGACCGGGAGCAACAATGCCGCGAGCGTATATCGGCGTCGACGTGGGGACCACGAGCACGCGGGCAGGGGTGTTTGACGAGGCCGGCACCCTTCTGGCGACCGCCCGGCATCCGATCAGGATCTGGCACGAGGCCGGCGACATCGTCGAGCAGTCGTCCTCCGACATCTGGGAGGCCTGCGTCAAATCGGTGCGGGCGGCGATGGCGGAAGCTGCAATCGCGCCCGACAGCGTCAGCGGCATCGGTTTCGACGCCACCTGTTCGCTGGTGGTGCTCGATCCCCAAGGCGGGCCGGTCACCGTCAGCGGTTCCGGCGACAGGCAGCGCAATGTCATCGTCTGGATGGATCATCGCGCCACGGCCGAGGCGCGGCTGATCAACGAGACCGAGGACGCGGTGCTGCGCTATGTCGGCGGCTCGATCTCGCCCGAGATGGAGATGCCGAAACTGCTGTGGCTGAAGCGGCATCTGCGCGCGAGCTTCGACGCCGCCGGTCATTTCTTCGATCTGGCAGATTACCTGACCTGGCGCGCGACCGGCTCGCTCCAGCGCTCGACCTGCACCGTCACCTGCAAGTGGAACTATCTCGCTCATGACGGTGGCGGCTGGAGCGCGCAATTCTTCAAGCGCATCGGCCTGTCGGACTTCGTCAACGAAAATTACGCGCGTATCGGCACGGACATCGTCGCGCCCGGCACGCGGCTCGGCGCGGGGCTCACGCGCGCGGCGGCGGCCGAGCTTGGCCTGTCGCCCGGCACACCGGTCGGCGCGTCGCTGATCGACGCGCATGCCGGCGGCATCGGCGCGATCGGCGGCCGCGACGGATCGGGCGCGGCGACGGACGTCTGCGACCGCCTTGCCTACATCATGGGAACGTCGGCCTGCATCATGGCGACGACGAAGGAGCCGTGCTTCGTGCCCGGCGTGTGGGGCCCTTATTACTCCGGCATGGTGCCGGACTTCTGGCTCAACGAGGGCGGCCAGTCGGCGGCGGGGGCGGCGATCGACCATCTCCTCAAGGCGCATCCCGGCTTTGGCGAGGCGAGCGCCGCAGCGCGCAACGAAGGCCTCGACCTCATCGAATTCCTCGAGCGGCGCATCATTGCGCGCGCCGGCGACGCCAGCCGCGCCGCGCTGATCGCGCGCGACATTCACGTGCTGCCCGAGTTCATCGGCAATCGTTCGCCTTACGCCGATCCCGACACCCGCGCGGTGATCGCGGGCCTCGATCTCGACACCGATATCGGCGCGATGGAGCGGTTGTTCGTCGCCGGTCTCTGCGGGCTCGCCTATGGGCTCGCCGAGGTGATCGAGGCCTTTGCCGCGCACGGCGTTCATTCCAGCATCATGATCATGGGCGGCGGTGCCAGCCGCAGTTCGCTGGTGCGGCAGATCATGGCCGATACCACCGGCCTCGCTGTCGCGCTGCCGCAGACCAGGGAGCCGGTGCTGCTGGGCGCGGCGATGCTGGGTGCGGTCGCTGGCGGTGCCTATGCCTCGATCGGCGAGACCATGGCAAAGATGTCGGCGCTCGGACGTCTCAGCGAGCCGACCGCGCCCGACCTGGCCGCGTTTCACGCCCGCAAGCGCGACGTCTATAAGCTGTTGCGCGAGGTCGATCGCGGCAGCCGCGCGGCGATGCGCGGAATGGCCGGAGGTTGAAACGGATGCTGATGTCCTGCGGCGACGCACTGATCGACTTTGTGCCGACGCGGAGCGGCGACGGCCGCGAGGCGGTGATGCCGGCCGTCGGCGGCTCCTGCCTCAACGTCGCGATCGGCATGGCGAGGCTCGGTGCGCCGACGGGCTTCATCGGCGGCATTTCGACCGACATGTTCGGGCGCATGATCGCGGACCACGCAACCGCTTCGCATGTCGAACTCGGCCTCGCCACCCGCAGCGACCACCAGACCACGCTCGCTTTCGTGCGCATCGTCGCGGGCGAGTCGCATTACGCTTTTTACGATGCCGAGACCGCGACGCGGAACTGGGCCTACCGGCGCGGGTCGATTCCGTTCGATACGGTCGAAGCCCTCCATATCGGCTCGACCACGCTGGTCAATGACCAGGGCGCGGCCGAAACGAAAGCCCTGATCGCGGACGCGCGGATATCGTCCACCATCTCGTTCGATCCGAACTGCCGCCCCAACCTCGTCAAGGACAAGCCGGCCTATCTCGCGCGCATGGTCGAATTCGCGCATGGCGCCGACCTCATCAAGATGTCGGACGTCGACTTCGCCTATCTCTTCGGCGAAGAGCCGTATCAACAGCGCGCGAGCATGCTGCTCGGGCAGGGCACGAGCCTCGTCGTCATCACCCGCGGCAACAACGGCGCCATCGCCTGGCACGCGGGGGCAGGGCAGATCGAAGTCACAGCGCCCCAGGTCGCGGTCGCCGACACCATCGGCGCCGGCGACAGCTTTCAGGCGGCGCTGCTGTTCGCCCTGCACAAGCAGGGACGCCTCGCAAGGCGGCAATTGAAGGACATCAGCCCCGACGAGCTCCGCCGCGCGCTGTCCTTTGCCGCGAACTGCGCCGGCCTGACCTGCACCCGCCCGGGCGCCGATCCGCCCTGGAGCCATGAGATCAATTGGAGCTGGTAGCCCCCGTCACAGCCGTGCCACGACCTTCTCGGCGCATTTGAGGAAGGTGCGGATCAACGGACTCTGGGAATCCCGACGCCAGCAGACCGCGATGTCGAAGGAGTCGGTGGCGTCCCGCAGCGGCCGGAACACGACGCCGCGCGGCGCGCCGAGCTGCGCGCAGGCGGGCAGGATCGCAAGGCCTTCACCGGCGAGAACCAGGCTCATCGCCGAATGCACCGTCTCCACCCGGCCGGCGATCGGCATCACGATCTGATGCCGCCGCAGCAGGGCCGCGACCACGGAGGAGGAGGGGTCCTGCTCCGGAGGCGGCAGCGCGATCAGCGGACGGCCCTGTAGTCGTGCCATCGGCACCGTGCTCAGGCGCGCAAGCGGCGAACGGTTTGGCATCGCCAGCATGAACGGTTGCGTGCCGATCCGAGCCACCTGGATCTCGGGATGGTGGATCGCCGGCATGCATAGCGCGACGGTGACGCTGCGGTCGAGCAGCCGCGCCTCGCGCGTCGAGGCACTGAGCTCGGCGAAGTCGAGATCGACGCCGGGAATGGATCGCCGCAGCTCGGGGATGAGACGCGGCAGCATCGCGTTCGCCAGCACGAACATGTAGCCGACGGACAGTCGACCACGGCTGCCGGCCGCGACCGCGCGCGCGGCTTCGACGCCGTCGGCCGCAAGCGCCAGCGCCTCGCCGGCGCGCGCCAGCAGCGCCTGGCCCGCCTCGGTCAGGTCCATGCCGCGCGTG